>JABIZW010000127.1 GCA_018666295.1 Halieaceae bacterium | reverse complement strand
GCGCCAATAGGAACGGTGCTCTGCTGCTCGATATGGCCAATCATTGCGCCGAAATAGCACGGCACTCCCAAAGGCTCACAATGCTGCTTTAAGATATCCATCAGTGCAAAATTTCCCAGGCCTGGGTTTGGCTCGACCCCCGTAAAGTGGCCGAAAATGATTCCAGAAACCTGACGTAACTCGCCGCTTAGTGACAGTTGGGTGAGCATACGATCAACCCGATAAATAGCCTCCCCCACGTCTTCAAGAAAAAGAATGGCACCTGAAAATGAGGGCAGGTAGGGCGAGCCGAGAAGTGCGCTAATCAGTGTTAAGTTACCACCAATCAATGGCCCCTGGGCAATACCTGAGGTAATGGTCTGTATGCGATGGTCTCTAGCCACTAAATCGTCATCAACAATAACCGGGTTCTCATAGGTTTCCGCCCGCGCCTCAAAAAGTACGCGACGCATACCTTGGTGGGTAAAGTCATTCCAGCGAGACATGACATTGGGGCCGTGAAAGGTGATCAATCCGGTTTTTGCGAATACCGCATTAAGGAGACTCGTAATGTCGCTGTAACCCAAGAGAATTTTGGGGTTCTTCCGGATCACGTCAAAATCCAGATACGGGAGAACTCGGCTGGCCCCCCAACCGCCGCGAAGCGCGAATACAGCGTCAATGCGCGTATCAGCGAAAGCCGCGTTGATATCGGCCGCTCGGTCCTCATCCGTTCCGGCGAGATACCCAAATCGATCCATGACATGATTACCAACCTTGGCCTTAAGCCCCATGGCCTCCAAGGTCTCGAGCGCCAGTTGCAACTCGAGTGACTCGTAGGTCACCGAGGCTGGGGCGACGAGCGCGACGGTATCACCCGGGCTCAACCTTCGGGGTCGATGGCCTTGCTGGGCAAACGCGGGGAGAGCAACCCCACTCGCCAGCGCGCCGGCAACTGCTAATTGTAAAATCGACCGTCGCTGCATCGTGCGGTTCCCCTACTCACATGCGATGAGCTTGGCAGAGCGCCTCTTCCACAGCAAGTGGCCTGTAAATTGATAGACACGCGATAGCCGATCCGTCGTGACCGCGGATAAATACGTCTGTTCTCAGCCGCACTAATAGTCAGCTCGATCACAAGATGCCCGTCATCCGTTAAGCACGTTTTTGCCCAAGCAGGTGGCGCGATCAGCCTCGACTATGGCGCTAACTGTCCAATTCGCAGCCGCAACGACAATTGCGTACTATCGATTGGGTGTCCCACGTCGACAACACTAACGAGGAAGCCGTCATGCGCTCTGGTTTTATTTCAATTACATTCGTCTTTTTCATAACGTTAAGCGGCTGTTCGAACGAACCCCCTGTCGAACCCGCCGACCTTGTGTTCTCAGGTGGTGCGGTTTTCACCTCAGATCCTCTAGCGCCCGCTGCATCGGCACTCGCGGTCCGAGGCGACACAATCGTCTATGTTGGGGACTCAGCGGGTCTCACGCCGTTTATTGGTAACGATACGCAACAGATTTCGATTGGTGATGGCCTGCTGATACCTGGGCTTATGGACTCGCATACGCACGTCTTCAATGGCTCATTTGCTGATGTCGGTGTGAATTTGAGTCTTGCAGACACACGAGAAAAACTCCAACTCGCTCTTGAAACCATAAGAGAAACGAACCCCGGAAACGCGCCCGTCTATGCCCGCGGCTGGCAAAACCATCTGTTTCCGAAAACCGGACCTACAGCGGCGGAGCTCGACGCCATTTTTGGCGACCGCATTGTGATTTTAGGTTCAGTCGATGGTCACTCTCGCTGGTTTTCATCGCGCGCACTGCAAGAAGGCGGCATCACCGCCAGTACTGTAGACCCTCAGCCTGGTGTGAGTTTTTTTGAGCGCGACCCGCTGACCAATACCCCGCTTGGGACCGGACGTGAAAAAGCAGGGGCTGAGCTTGTGGAACAATTTATCCCCGGAGATCAACTCGCGTATCAGCAACGGTTCGTCGCTTGGCTACCGAGAGCTGCCGCAGCTGGCCTGACGAGCGTTTTCGACGCGTGGGCAGGGGCGCCTAGTGAAACGGACGCTTACGAGATATGGCGGTCACTCGACCAGGCTGGAGCGCTGACTCTGCGGATTTTTGGCTCCGTTCGCGAAATTGACAACGCCACTAAAATTGCGAATCGCTTTAAGCGATTTTCCGAGGAGTTTAGTGGCGCTCTGGTTCGCCCCGAGGCGGTAAAATTAGCAGCGGATGGTGTACCCGAGGGCCATACCGCCTTTCTACTCACACCTTATATCGACTCCCACAACGAGGACTTTGGGCAGCCGATGATTTCTAAAGCAGACCTCACCTCGAATATTGAGACGTACTTCAGCTACGACATACCGGTTCATATCCACGCCATCGGTGGCGGCGCTGTGCGCATGTCGCTCGATGCCATAGAGACTGCTCGAGCGAGCACGGGTAATGACAGTGTTCGAGCCACTATCGCCCATATGGACTTTGTTCACCCAGAGGACATACCGCGCTTTAGCGCTTTAAACGTGACCGCACAGACGTCTATTCAATGGGCCGCTCGCGATCCCTCGTACTTCAATATCGGGTCTTTTGTCGGCATGGATAAAGTCGAAAACGCCTACCCCGTTCGGTCGATTATGATGTCAGGCGCAAATCAAAGCTTCGGTGCCGACTGGCCGGCATCGGCTTACCTGTCGACGTATAAGCCATTGGAACTGATTGAAGCTGCCGTCACCCGACGATTACCCGGCACTCCTGATATGCCCGCTCGTAACGCCGATCAGGCCGTGACCGTCGCAGAGGCAATCGTCGCCATGACACGCAATACCGCCATCCAAGTCGGCGAATTAGACGCCTTAGGGTCACTGACGGAGGGTAAACGCGCTGACCTCGTGTTACTGAAGCATAATCTCTTTGAGATTCCACAGGAGAGCATCAGTACGACGCCGGTGCTTATGACCGTGGTCAATGGTCAAGTTGTTCACCGCCAGTAACGACCCATAACAGACGAGGGCCGTCTCCATCGGCTTACGGGTCGCCGACCATTATCATGCGCGCGCAATGACGCGCTTAAATACGCGGTCAAATACTTCAAGGTCTTCCAGCTTCCCCATACTGACCCTAATGTAGGTGGGATAACCCGCGTAGCCTCCATTAATGAGGACACCCTCTCGGGCCATCGCCTCACGGAATGCTTGCGCGTCACGACCGATGTCGACGAATACGAAATTAGCCTCTGACTGCACTGGATCAAAGCCGGCATCGCGCAACGTTTTTTCTACCATCGCCCTGCCTTGGAGCACCTTTTGCCGCGAAAACGCGATAAACGGTTGATCCTCGTAGCTGTGGAAGGCCGCTGTCAAACCAATGCCGTTTGGCCAGGCCATTATGTGGTTTCCAACCCGATCAATAATATCCGGCCGCCCCAGACCGTATCCGACTCGCATGCCTGCCAAACCAAAAATCTTAGAAAACGTGCGTGTCACCAGCACGTTCGCACCCTCGCGCACTAGATCGACCATGGAGCCTTGCGTCGGATCGTCCATAAGCTCGTTGTAAGCTTCATCGACAATAACCAAGGCCCGATCACCAACGCGTCGGCAAAATCCGCGCAATTTGTCGGGATCAATGGGAAGGCCCGTTGGATTATTCGGATTCGCCAAATAAACCATACTGATCGACTCATCAACGCGCTGCTCCATCACCGTGAGATCGACTTGAAGGTCTTCACGCAAAGGCACCCGAGTGATGGGAATCCCCAAGGTTTCAGCATAACCCAGGTGCGCGTCGTAGGTCAGCGCGGGCGTTAAAACACCGCCCTTTTTTCCGTAGGCCATGAGCGCTGCCTGTAAACCTTCATTGGATCCCGATGAGACGAATAAATGCTCAGCTCCTAGGTCATGATTGGCAGCAATTGCGGCAACGAGCTTGTCGCGTATGGGGTAGTCGTAGGGTGAATCCGGATAATACGCGGTGAGCGCAAGTATTTTTTTGACCTCGGCTAACGCTCGGGGGCTGGGTCCGTAAGGGTTTTCGTTGAACACCAACCTAACTTGCCCCTGGGGAATAATGTACTGGCCCAGGCTGGGTGCCGCGCCGACTGCAAAAGCAGTGCCACTCAAAGCAGTCAAAAAGTCACGTCGCTTCATCCTCATACTCCTGCGCAATGATTCACGCCCTACTATAGATTGTTTCGCAGCGTCTGCGCACCGTCTACGGTGCCCTCAAGACTCAGTCAGCTTAAAAAAAGCCGCAAGCGCCAGTTTGAAGTCAGGTTCTGAGTTGACGTTAAGGCAGGACTCCCAGCCTGCCGGTGCGCTCACGTGCCTAACGGCCACTCCATCTAAAAAGCCCATGACGGAACGACCGCCTTTGGCCAAGTACGCTGAAGCGGCGTCGGCCAGTGCGGTGGAATATATTCCGTGCAGGGGATGCGCGCGCTGGCCCTGCAGAAACACCACCCCCTCTGGTTTTGGTGGGATCGAGGACAACACCTTATAAATCTCGTCCGGTGCTATAAGCGTGTCGCAAGGGATGACGAGTACGTGCCCCTCATCGCCATCCTCAGGTGACGCCGAGTGCAGCGCCTGCGCAATGCCAACGAGAGGCCCTCCAGCAGGAAAAGTATCATCAAGGTAGGTCACGTTGTAGTGATCAACAATGGGGTATCGGCGCGAGCCTGAGCATATCAACACGCGGATATCACCGAAGACTCGTCTCACGTTGCTCACCTGCTTTTCAATCAAAGGTAAACCATCGACCGTGAGCATCGCCTTATCAACGCCCATTCGACGACTCTCGCCGCCTGACAATATCGCGACCGACTTAATCTCTATTCGAGGCGCATTCATCCGTTTTTAAACCCTCTAAACACCGCCGCACCAAGGAAAAACAGAAACCACAACCTCTGTGCCCGCCCGAATGTGCGCCACATCTGCAGGAATTCGGATCGTGCAGTTCGCCTGTGCGAGTCCCAACACGCGGTGTGAGTCTTGACTCGAAAAAGCGCTCACTCGCCATTGCGGAGGACTCGAATCAGGCACCTCACGCCTCAGAACCCCTCGCTGAAACTCAAGCCGACCCGGACGTCGTTTAATATCAGCATCAACAATCGCCAGTTGTTGCGCCGGATCTCCAACATCATTGCCACTGATCAGTAACTGAATGACCGGAAGGTAGAGCTCAGTCATCACAACAAACGACGAGACGGCGTTACCCGGCAAACCAAAGAACAGGGCCCGACCCCCATCGGGTTGATCGAGATGTCCAAAACAGACGGGCTTACCGGGCTTCATCGCCACTCTGTAGTGGGTGAGTACGCCCATTGACTCCACGCATGATCGAACAAAGTCATAGTCACCTACTGAAACTCCGCCACTGCTTATGACTAGATCTGCAGCGAGCGCAGCAGCGCGCAAGCACGCCGCAATGGCCTCAGGGGTATCCTCAATCACCCCAAGGTCGATCAGCTCAACAGGGTACTGGTGAAGGACTGCATGGATCGACAGCCGATTACTCTCAAAAATATCACCAGCACCCAGTATCTCACCCGGTTTTTTGAGTTCATCACCAGTTGCAAAAATCGCGATACGCAAGGGCCGTCGAACGGTTACGTCCGCGAGTCCCTGACTGGCGAGGAGCGGCACCTTATTCGGCGTCACTTGTTCCCCTGCCCGCGCCAAATAAGCGCCCTTACAAATCTCTTCGCCTTGCCGGCGTATATTGGACCCCACGTCAGCGGGCGCTTGAATTTCGATTAAATTAGGTTCGACGGGCGCCACGTTTTCTTGGATGACAACCGTATCGCTCGACGGCGGAACCACCGCACCGGTAAAAATCCGGATGCACTCGCCGGGAGCCAGCGGCCGCCCCGCATAGGGCAACCCCGCTCGTGACTCCCCAATCAGTTTGTACCGCTGCGAAACGGTGATGGAGAGCTCGTTTTTTTGCGCGCAAAGTGCGTAGCCGTCCATTGCTGAGACATCGTTTAGGGGCAGGTCCAACGGTGCAACGAGATCTTCCGTCAAATAGCGGCCAAGCCCTTCGATCAAGGGGACACGTTCTGGTGTCGGTGGCTGATCTTTTAACCAGTCCTCACAGAGTATTCGAATGCTGTCTTGAGCCTCAGAAAAGCTGATCATGATGACGCCACTTTGTGTGAACAATACAGTTTGAAGTCACTGTGGCGTGAGAGCAAGGCAGTGCGGCAATGAACACCGATCGCCAATTAGCGCATGGATCTTGAAAACACCTCACGCACCATGGGTTCAAAGTACGCAAGCGGTCGCGTCGGGTAGGCGGGATCAAAGGACGCTTGATCCCAAACCTCGCAAAAGTGTACGCAACGCTCGTAGTGTGGGTGTCCTTTGTACTTGTCCCGAGCGTGGCGATCACCACCGGTGTGGTGTGCGTAATAGTACGCTTGGAAGAGACCGTGCTTTTCAATCACCCAAACAATTTCCTCGCTGACAAACGGCTTGAGCAATGCTGCGGCAAATTCGGAGTGACTCAACGGCGCTAAGTCGTCACCGATATCGTGAACCAGCGCAGCGACAATCCAGTCGATGCTGGCGCCATCTGCTTGCGCACGTGTCGCGGTCTGCAGCGAATGTTGAAGTCGGTCAATCTTATAGCCGGCCAGCCCGTTGGAAAGCGCCGCCAATGCAGTCATAACTCGATCAGGCAGGCCTTGAATGTGGTCAGTCTCAAGTTGCTCCAACATTTGATAGTCGGCTTGAGTGCCGTCTTTCATCTGGGTAAAGGAAACTTCAGTCATGTGATCTCGCCAGCACGGTTAAACGGTTACGCACGTTATCATGCTCAAAATAGGCGTCTTGTAAATGGCGGTTTCCACTGCTCTCGATCGCTTCTCGACCGTGCAAAATACGATGGCTGGCAACGACTAAAATTTGTCCGCCCTCCAGTCTAAAGCTTCGCGACAAGTCCGTAGAAACAAGCCGCCGGCTCAACGCGTAATAAGCGTCGTAAAACGCCGCTGTTTCAGGGTCTTGATGATCCATAACCTGCATTAACTGATTTGAATACCGGAAAATAACGACCTGGCCTCGGGCATTAAGTTGCACAATCGGCTCACAAGCGTAGGTCTCGTTGTGCTCATCAAACTCGCGAAACGGAACCGGAACCCGGCACAACACGTCAAATGCCTCGGGATCATCTCGCCTAAAGCCCTCCAGTACCCCCCAGCCGTCGAGAATCGTCGAGTTTCCACCGACGGCTTCATTGACGAGCATATGAAGCGCTTGGACACTGGGCGGCCAGGAGTAACTGGCGAAATCATTGTGGGGGGGCAGTGCCAGACTCGTGTGCGCCACATTGTAACCATTAGGGTCGACTTTGACATTATGGATGCGCTCAAATAACACCTCACGAACGGGACCCAGACGCTCAGAGAGCCGCTCAAGCGTGCCGTCTTCATGTCCAGCGGCGCCGAGTAATAACACTCCGGACGTCAAAAATTCGGTGATCGCCGATGTCGCACAGTCATCATCTGACTGAAAGGCCAAGAAGTCATAGCAATTGGGAAAGTAGTCCTCGCACCACGGCTTCCATGTGGGCGTGATGCGCGCGTGAGTCGCCTCTAAAAATGCTCTGGGATAGTAACTCGTATGACCATCCCCCCAACCAATAGTGACACCTTCCTGAGTAGGGTCTATCGCCTCGGCGACAACGCAATCGAGCGAGGCAAGATGAAATCTTTTTTCTTGGGTTTGGGTGACGCGACATGAAGAGCAGGGGCAGACATCTCGCAGCCACAAAACCGGGGCAGAGAAGTCGCCGCCGTCAGGCCATTGAAAGTCAAGATGCAACGCATTCTTAGTCGCCGTCACCATCATTTTTTCCTCGTGCTGCGGCGAGGCTCTGACGCCTCGCTTACGAGACCATAAAAAACCAATATCTTCGATAAATCAATGGCTTTTTGTGACTGAATTTAACGCTTTTTTTGGCGCCAACTTCCATGAAATCCGTAAGGTATTCGGTGATCTAACTTGGCGGTGGCCACTGGACCCTCCTCGACCCGCTCTGCATCGAGAATCACCATGGAAGAGGTCGACGAGTGAGGGTCATAGACCGTCGCAAGTAACCACCCTTCGCCCTCTTTCGCATCGCCATGCGCTTCAACAAACACCGGCTCGGATACCCCGTTACCAAAGCCCGCATCCCACGTTTGAGCGTTGCCCGTCTCGTAGTCAAAATGCGTGATCTCATGGAACAGCCCACCGTCACCTTTCGCGCGTTTTGAGGCTGCTGCGATGTACCCGTGACGATGTCTTGCCGCTGTAAATCGGTCGTCAATACGAGGGAACTCCGACGCCACATCCAATGTTCTGTGACGGTCGATGGCGCCTGTTTTCACATCGAGGGTCCAGCGCGTCAGCTTACCTTGCGCATCGGCATGTGCAGGAATGCTGCCATCCACGTTTGGGAAGTTCGGTGCAACGGGAAAGTCGATTGCGTCAAAGGTCACGCGCGTCCCGTCGTTCCATGCATTGAGGTAGTGAAAAATATAGCGGCTAGGGGCCTCAATCCACTGAATCGTTGAGACGTTCGCTCCTCTGGCAAGAACGCCAATATAGGCCCCTGCCTGACCATCAAACGCAAAGGGAAATCCGAATTTATCGATGCGACTCAGATCGCAAGTCAGTGGAAATACAGGAAACAACACGTAGTCACGCGTGATCATAAAATCGTGCACCATCGCAGCATAGGGTGCTTTGAAGGTATCCGAGCGCACTGTGCGCCCCCTTTTATCGATGACGTGATAGGTCATGGTGTTGCTGCCAAAATGATCCGTCATGTACCCGAAGCCGTGCAACTCGCCCGTTTCAGGATCGACTTTAGGGTGGGCCGTCATGGCGCCATCGATACCGTCGGCGTAATGACCATAACCGGAGGATGCCAGCGAGGTGGGTTCAATGCTGAAGGGATGGCTTCCTTCTTCAAGCGCGAGTAAGTGCTCGCCGTGCGTCACAATATGGGTATTGGCAACACCGTTTCGTCGATGACTCTCGATCTGACCCGTTGCTTTATTAATCGACATTTCCAAGCTCAAGCCATGCCCAAGCTCAGTTTCTCGCTCAAACTTCGGCGTCCGCACCCACCGATTAACGTAGTCGACCCGACCGTCTTCAACGTGAAACGCGTGCACCATGCCCGTGCCAAAAAACCAGTGGTAGGCACCTTTCACAAACTTGGGGTTCGGCCCAATTCGGTATAAGGACCCTGATAAATCAGTCGGCACCGTGCCTTCAATAACAAGATCGTTATAAGACGCCTCAAAATTAATAGGGGCGTAATTTCCTCGGAGTTGTGGATGATTTGGGAGCGAAGCGGCCATGTATTGTTCTCAACGTCGGTAATAAACAAACGATACTCAAGTTGCAGGAGTGAGAGTAGTCATTCTTAACACCCATCTCACATTCGCCGCACACGCTCTTAGATGCCATACCCACGTTTTGTCCCGTTAATGGTGATAGCCTGACGGACGATTTAAACGATGAACGACTGCGTAGGAGTCTGGTAATGGCGAATCACCCGTTTGATTGGAATACTTGGTCTGGTCTGGATGCCACTGAATTAGCGCAATCCATCAATGAGGGTGACGTGTCAGTACCCGAAGTGTTGGCGCAACTTGCAGACGCAGTTTCCATTCAAAACCCATCGCTCAATGCGGTGATTGAGCTTTTTGACGATGTTATCGAGACACCGTCCACCAGCGGTGCAAACCCGGACGGCCCGTTTTACGGTGTGCCCATCCTCATCAAAGACATGGGCTCTCGAATAGCCGGTCGAGATCAACAAATTGGACTGGGGTTCAAGAAACCGGAACCGGCTG
>JABIZW010000115.1 GCA_018666295.1 Halieaceae bacterium | reverse complement strand
TCACCATTTATGACGCGGACGGATGGATCTACAGCGAAGACGGCATCCTGAATGAGTTCAATATGAACTTAAACGAAGATGGCTCGTTTGACGCTCACTTTGGCGATTGTGGCGACGTCGACAACCATCTCCCAACCGTTGAGGGCTGGAACTACATTCTTCGAATTTATGAGCCCAAACTGGAAGAACTCCAGGACTTCAGGCTCCCCGAGATGAAAAAGATCAGCTGATCATCCCGACTGAGTGCGGGGGCACCACGGAAAGTGCCCCCG
Source organism: Halieaceae bacterium (assembly GCA_018666295.1). GTDB lineage: Bacteria > Pseudomonadota > Gammaproteobacteria > Pseudomonadales > Halieaceae > Luminiphilus. The sequence goes on along the minus strand of JABIZW010000115.1, from coordinate 3,526 downwards.
CGCGGTCTTTTTAAGCGCGGGCGTATCGGCTAATCTTCAACCCTCGAAAAGCCGTGCCGTAGCGCACGACAGAACGCTCAGGGGGCGACACCATGACACAGAATTGGGATCTGCTGATTCAAGGCGCCAAGGTATTCGATGGCAGCGGCGCCCTGCCGCGCATTCAGGACGTGGCCGTGCGCGATGGTAAAATTGCGGCGCGGGGCGACGACCTGCCTGTCAGTGCCGCGGCACAGGTGATCGACGGTAGCCGTCAGTGGTTGCTCCCGGGCATGCTCGATATCCACACCCACCTGGACCTCGAAGTCGACGTAGAGCCCGCGCTGCCAGAGGTAGTGCGCCACGGCACTACCACGGTACTGGTTGGCAACTGCAGTCTCGGCACCAGTTTCGGCACCCAGCAATCTGGTGAGCAGGAACCCATTGTGGATTGCTTCACCCGCGTAGAGAACATCCCCAAAGCCGTATTGCGCAAAGTGGCTGAGAAAATCACCTGGGACAACACCGGCGACTACATGGACCACTTTGCCAATATGCCATTGGGCCCGAACATCGCCGCCTTTGTGCCCCACTCGATGTTGCGCGTCGAAGTCATGGGACTAGAGGCCAGTGTGAGCCGCAAGCCGACCGAGGCAGAGCTTTGCAAGATGGAGGCGCTGCTGGAAGCCGCAATGCAGCAAGGTTATATGGGACTCAGCACCGACGGCCTGCCTTTTCATTATTTATCGAACGATCCGAATACAGAAAAACGTATTCCAACCCAATTTGCGAGCTTCAAAGAGCTTCGCCGGTTGCTCAAGGTGGTCCGCAAGTACGACCGAGTCTGGCAGACGACGCCCATCATCGAGAATCGCTTGATGGCGCTCTTCTACTTTACGCTTACCAGCGGGCGCCTATTTGGTAAACCACTCAAGACCTCGGCCCTGTCGGCTATGGAGATGACCGCTGCACCCAAAATCGCAAAGCTCTTTTTAAACGTGGCACGACTGCTTAATACTTGGCTCTTCAAAGGCAAGCTGCACTTTCAGGCACTGGGCACCAACTTTCGCGTGTGGTCCGATGGCATCGTGAGCCCGCTGTTTGAAGAGATGACATCTACCGCGCAACTGATTGCCAAGGAGTATGACGACCGCGAAGGCCGCATGGCGCTCTTGACCGACCCAGAGTGGGTCGAGCTCTACCGCAAGGAGTGGATGCATGGGCGCACAGGGGGCGACTTTGCCAGTTGGAAGACTGCAAAAGGATTCCCCGATTCGCTCGTCATTCGCGACGGTAGCTTGCTCATTTTTGATGGCGCGCCTGTCGCTGACTGGGACGGCGAATCCATGGCAGATGTGATGGCCCGCGTGGTGCGATACCAAGGGGGCGACGCCGCTGCAGCACGATCTGACGGCGAGCGCGAAGCTTTCGATTTATTCCCGACAACCCTCCGTGATGATGCTGACTTTATGCTGCACATGATGCGTACCTACGACAAAGGCTTTCGTTTTTACGCGGACATTGCAAATAAAGACAACAAAGCGACGCTGGGCTTTTTACTGGATGAACAGACCCTACCCGGCTTTAACGATTCTGGCGCACACATCACCAATATGGCGTTCTTTGACTCGAACCTGATGTCGCTAAAGCTCGCCAAGGAGCGCGACGAGTCGACCGTGGCGCACATGGTGAAGCGCCTGACCTCCGAGCCCGCAGAGATCTTTGGTCTAGACGTGGGCTCCCTAGAGATCGGTACGCAGGCAGACATGGTGTTGATTAACCCCGATGCGCTCGATGGTTGGGAGCCCGATCAAACCCGCAGGCTCGAGTACCGTGAGATTTTTGGTCACGAACAGATGGTGAACCGGCCTGAAGGGATTGTGGATTCGGTATTCATCGCGGGTGTGATGGCGTGGAAAGACGGCATGGCACAAGCTGTATTGGGGGCAGAAACGTTGGGCCGCGCTCTGAGGGCGGCCTGAGGCGATCCTGGTCGCTGTCGCTGTCGCTGTTAGCCGTTAACCCTTTGGGCTTTGACAAATCCCGGACGATACGTTGAGCTAGATCTCTCTCCTGACTTAGGAATGACGCTAAGGGTATGAGTGCCCCTGAGCAAAACTTCACCGCCACCCATAAGAGTGCGCACATCAACGCGCACACAAAAACGGGGGGCTTGGCCGGGCTCATAGGCATGAGTCTGTTCTTGGTCGCGTGTGCCTCGGCCCCCATGGTCGAGGACAAACCCGTAAGCTACTTTAATGACCGCGGGGCGGTCGGGTCGCCGTTGACGGCTGTAGCGTCGGCACATCCCCGCTCCGGTGTAAGCCTGTTAGCGGACCCCGACGACGCCCTACAAAGCCGGCTTCATCTCGCAGCTCTCGCACAATCCACACTCGATCTTCAGTACTACCTTTGGCAAGGGGACGACAGCGGGCTGGCGCTTACGTACGAGGTGTTGCGCGCAGCCGACAGGGGTGTGCGAGTCAGGATCCTCCTCGACGACATTTACCACTCAGGGCGCGACAGCGCGTACCAAACACTGGATTCTCACCCCAATGTGGAGGTTCGCCTCTTTAACCCAATGGGCAATCGGGGCTCGGTCAAACAGATGAACTACGCCGTGGGTAAAACCACCTTTAATTACCGTATGCACAACAAAATTTTTCTGGTGGATGGCGTAGCGGCCATCCTCGGTGGTCGCAACATTGGTGACGAATACTTTGGGCGCGATGCCAGCTTTAATTTTCAGGATATGGATGCCATCGTCGTTGGCGAGGTTGCAGCCGATACCGGCGAAGCCTTTGACCTGTTCTGGAACGCAGAGCTCGCAATCCCGGTTGCCGCGTTCAATCAGCAAGCTAGCCAAACCCTTAGCGAGGAACAAACGGCGCGGTTGGTGGCGGCGCGTGAGCGGGTGAGACCTGCCGAAGAACGAGATCAAGAGACGACAACACCAAGGGCTAACTGGTTAAAGCGCTTTGCCAGTGACCTTTTGTGGACGGAGGCGGACATTCTGGTTGATCGTCCAGATCGGGGCAGCGAATTTCCTGACTCAGCGTTCATGATGTTCACAAATGATGCCCATGCTCAGCCACGGGAGTCGGCTGTTATTCAAACCGCTTATCTCATTCCTAACGGTCCGACCCTTGCCCGTTTAGAGAGGATCTCGTCAGCAGGCGCGGATATTCGCATTCTGACCAATTCGGCTAAGTCCAACAATCATAGCTCCGTGCACGCCTATTACGCCGGCTATCGTAAAAAGCTGCTGACAGCCGGCATCGACCTCTATGAGGTACAAAGTAATGGAAGCTTGGCTGCCTATCTCGACCGGGCAGGTGAAGACGCGCATGCCGGCTTACACACCAAAGCCATGGTCATTGACGATCGTGTCGCGGTGATTGGTTCTTACAATATGGACCCGCGCTCACGGGTGTGGAATTCAGAAATTGCCCTGATTGTGAGAAACCCTGATTTTGCGCGTCAGGTATTGCAAGAGATGGAGCGCGACTTTGCGCCTGAGGCCGCGTGGCGACTCTCGCTTGATGAC
>JABIZW010000240.1 GCA_018666295.1 Halieaceae bacterium | reverse complement strand
TTCGTGACGCCATTGAGGCCCTTGACTAGTCTTCTTCTACGATCCCGTTCTCTCTTTTTTTCATGGCGTAGCTCAGTACGATGAGGGTCACTAGGCCTGCGAACAAAGGCGGATAAGTCGGGCTTATTTGATACAGCACACCCCCTAAAACAGGGCCGATGACAAACCCTGCCGCAGGACAGGCAGTGATTAACCCCGCGGCGCCTCCTTGCTCATCGCGAGACACGGCCAAGGACGCACCTGCCGACATCGCGGGTCCAAGAAGTCCTAATCCCGCACCCATAAATGCCATTCCGACGAGAAGTCCCGTGAGGTTGTCTGCTAATGCAATAACGCCTGCGGCGACGAGGTTGGCGACCAGCCCCATACGAACAAGGTTAAGGGCTGGACCGGTGTAGCGTTGAGAGACAGAAAGTTGAAGTGCTAGTGTAAAAAATGCTGAAACCATGAGTGCTGCGCCTGTGTATTGAGCAGTCTCAACACCTGACAGTGAGAGACTGTCTTGAATACGAAAGCCCAGAGTCTGTTGTATCGCCGAGAAGCCGGTGAAGGTCCCAATTGCGCTCAAGAGGTAGACGCGCAGCCGTGCGTCGAGGAATGAGAGACGAGGAACTTGTTTTCTGGAGGTGCCTGGCTCCTCTCCCTCGGGCAGGTATTTGAAGACAACAAACACCGCGATGAAGGTCAGAAAGGCAGCAACGTAGAGTGGGAATAAAAGGCCCAGTCCAGCCAGTAGGCCCGCCACAACAGGACCAATAATTAACCCTAGACTGTTAGCAGTTCCAAGGCGTGCCAAAGTTTGTGTTCTAAAGGCCCTCGAGCTGTGGTCGGCCGCGTAGGCGGTCACTCCTGGGCTCGTGGCGGCCATCAGCGATGACTGCATGCAGCGACAAATCAAGGCAGTGAAGTAGAGCGTCCAGCCGGTCAGAATGCCTTTCATTCCCAGTGCAAACACGGCGGCAAAGACGACAGTACCCACTGCATATCCGGTTAGGCCAATAACAATGACAATTTTGCGGCCAATTTGATCGGATTTGCGCCCCCACCACGGTGAGCAGAATGTAAAAAGCAATGCTGAGGTTGAGATGATGGACGTTGTCTGAATCTCGCTTAGCGCCACTTCCCGTCCAAGTGGCGGAAGGATTGCGAAAATAAACGCCTGACCGATCGCGTTAGCGAGCAGACCCGTGATTAGAATGAAAAACGAGGATCGACTGAGCTTTGCGGTTGCAGTGACGGCGGCGGCGTCAGCCTTTGTCATCAGATGCTGATCCAAGCTTTGCCGTAATGGCGTGGTATGACGTTGGCAAAAACTTGGTAAGGGTGTGCATGAGCCAAGCATCCCAGCCAATAAATACTCGGCGGCGACCTGCCAAGGTCCCCTTTAAGATCACCTGAGCGGCCTTCTCAGGCGTGGTTCGGGCAACCTGTTTGAAGGCGTGGTCTCGCTCGGCGTCGGAGACGTCAGCCGCTTCGCCATCGGTGCGCGCACGCAGCGCGATATTGGTCGCGATGCCGCCTGGATGAACACAGGTCACCGTTAGTGGTGAATCCCAATATTCGGCTTGTAGCGACTCGGTAAAGCCTCTCACGGCAAATTTAGCACTGTTATAGGCACTTTGTGTCGCTATACCCACCATTCCGAAGATCGACGAAATGTTCACAAGGTGGCCGGCCGGTGAGGCCTCTAGTAGGGGTAGAAATGCCTTTGTAGACCACACAACACCCCAGTAATTGATGTTCATCAACCATTCAAAATTTTCAAGTGAGGCGTCGCGGAACGGAGACGCATAGGCCACACCCGCATTGTTGAACAAAAAATCGAGCCTGTCGTTCTCGGCACAAATCATTGCAGCCCAAGTCTCGATTTGTTCGCGGTTCCCGCAGTCGACAACGGCTGTCGAAACAGTCACTCCATCGCTGTTTAACATCCCCGCTGTGGCATCGAGCCGCTCGCGGTCAATGTCACACAGGTAAAGATCAATACCACAACTATTGAGGTTGATCGCTAGCGCGCGGCCAATGCCGTCACCCGCGCCCGTGATAACGGCAGTTCGGTTTGATTGATTGGTCATTTGTGGTTCCCGATTAAATACATATCATTGCCGTTAAAATGGCGCTTACCGGCGTCCTTTTTCATGGACACTAAACGGTCATAACCGTACACTTGAACCTTAGCGCATGAACGAATAGGTCGGCGACTTTTGAGTCAGTCCGGCGCTTCTTTGTGTGCGCTCGACAATAACATATCCAGCGTTGTGACGTTTGAAGAATGTAGAGGCAAGGAGAGGCCTTAAATACGCTGAGATAAACATTCTCTGGAGGATATCGAGTGTATAAAACGGCTGTCTTGGCGCTCGCAGACGGTACAGTTTTTCGTGGTCGTTCGGTCGGAGCAGACGGAAAAACTGTGGGTGAGGTCGTTTTCAACACGGCAATGACGGGATATCAGGAAATATTGACTGACCCCTCATACGCGCAGCAGATTGTAACGCTGACGTACCCCCATATTGGAAACACAGGAACGAATGCGGATGACGCTGAGTCGTCGGGCGTTCACGCGGCAGGCTTAGTTATTCGAGACCTCCCTCTAATCGCGTCGAATTTTAGGTCTGAACAAGATCTTGGCGACTACCTCGTCGAGCACAATACGGTGTGTATTGCCGATATTGATACGCGCAAGTTGACACGAATTATTAGAGAAAAGGGTGTGCAGGCGGGTTGTATTTTGACCGGCGAGGCAGCCGATGAGGCCCTCGCGATTTCAGAGGCGCAGGGTTTTCCCGGTTTGAAGGGAATGGACCTTGCAAAGGTCGTTACAACGACGTTGCCCTATCAATGGAGTGATCCGACCTGGCAGCTGGGCGAGTCCGTGACTCATGCACCGGCGCCCCGCTTCCATGTGGTTGCCCTCGATTTTGGGGTGAAGCGAAATATTCTTCGGATTTTAGTGGATCTGGGTTGTCGCGTGACGGTTATGCCTGCCCAGAGTACTTACGCCGACGTTGTCGCCTTGCGTCCAGATGGTGTTTTTCTCTCAAACGGACCGGGCGACCCGGAGCCCTGTGATTACGCAATCGATCTGGCACGCAAGGTGATGGACGCGGGAACGCCGTTGTTTGGAATATGCCTTGGGCATCAGATTTTGGCATTGGCCAGCGGCGCCAAGACTGAAAAAATGAGTCACGGACACCACGGTGCCAATCACCCTGTTCAAGACTTATCGAATGGAACGGTCATGGTGACGAGTCAGAACCATGGATTTACTGTTTCGGACATTGATTTCCCCGAGACCCTCAGTGTCACTCATCGGTCTTTATTTGACGGTACTGTTCAGGGTATTCGGCGCACGGATACGCCGGCTTACAGTTTTCAGGGGCACCCGGAAGCGAGTCCGGGACCGCACGATGCCAAATATTTATTTGACGCCTTTATTGAGGCAATGACCCGCGTGGTCTCTTCCCGAGGAGCTGCCTGATGCCAAGACGAACCGATTTAGAGAGTATTCTCATTCTCGGTGCGGGCCCTATCGTGATTGGCCAGGCTTGTGAGTTCGACTACTCGGGCGCTCAAGCATGCAAGGCGCTCCGCGAGGAGGGATATCGCGTTATTTTGGTGAACTCGAACCCAGCCACCATTATGACGGACCCTGCAATGGCGGACGCGACCTATATTGAGCCCGTGGAGTGGCAAACGGTTGCAAAGATAATCGAGAAAGAGCGGCCGAGTGCATTATTGCCGACCATGGGTGGTCAGACCGCACTCAACTGTGCACTGAAGCTCGACGCTGAGGGTGTACTTGCGAAGTACAACGTCGAGATGATCGGCGCGACTCAAGAGGCCATCGACAAGGCTGAGGATCGCGAAAAGTTCGATATCGCGATGAAGAAGATCGGTCTAGAAACCCCGCGCGCGGAGATTGCCCACACGCTGGAAGAGGCTTTTGGCGTCCTGGAGAAGGTGGGCTTCCCCTGTATTATTCGGCCGTCCTTTACGATGGGTGGATCCGGCGGTGGCATCGCCTACAACCGTGTCGAGTTCGAGACAATTTGTAAACGCGGATTGGAATTATCACCGACCAATGAGTTGTTAATTGACGAGTCATTGATTGGTTGGAAAGAGTTTGAAATGGAGGTGGTTCGAGACAAGAACGATAATTGTATTATCGTTTGTTCGATCGAAAACCTTGACGCAATGGGCGTGCATACCGGTGACTCTATCACCGTGGCTCCCGCGCAGACGCTGACCGACAAAGAATATCAGGTAATGCGAAACGCCTCTTTGGCGGTGTTGCGTGAGATTGGTGTTGAGACCGGTGGTTCCAACGTGCAGTTTGGACAATGTCCAGACACGGGACGCATCGTGGTTATCGAGATGAATCCTAGAGTCTCGCGGTCCTCGGCGCTTGCCTCAAAAGCAACGGGGTTTCCCATTGCAAAGGTGGCGGCAAAGCTGGCTGTGGGTTACACCCTGGACGAGTTGGCGAATGATATTACCGGTGGCGTTACGCCGGCCTCCTTTGAGCCCGCAATTGATTATGTTGTTACGAAGGTGCCTCGCTTTGCATTTGAAAAATTTGCGACTGCAGATGCTCGATTAACGACCCAAATGAAGTCTGTGGGTGAGGTCATGGCGATTGGGCGTACGTTCCAAGAGTCCATGCAGAAAGCATTGCGCGGTCTCGAGGTTGGATCGGCAGGCTTCGAGCCGCGTCTGGTTGTGACAGACAATGATTCACGCGTTGAATTGATCAAGCAGCTGACGCATCCGGGTGCAGATCGCATTTGGTACCTCGCTGATGCATTTCGCGCCGACCTGTCCCTCGAGGAAATCTACGGGTACTCCGGTGTTGATCCCTGGTTTTTGGTTCAAATTGAAGACATCGTTCGACGTGAAGAAGCGCTCCAGGGTTGCTCGCTTGACGCCTTGACCTACGACGATCTTCGCGTACTCAAGCGGAAGGGGTTCTCGGATAAGCGTATAGCAACCGTGCTGGAAGTTCCCGAACATGCAGTCCGTGATCGTCGCCACCGTCTCAATTTGCGTCCGGTCTACAAGCGTGTTGATACCTGCGCGGCTGAGTTTTCGTCTGCCACCGCCTACATGTACTCCACCTATGAGGAGGAGTGTGAAGCCGCTCCAAGTGATCGAGAGAAGATCATTGTGTTGGGCGGTGGCCCCAATCGGATTGGTCAGGGTATTGAATTTGATTACTGCTGTGTTCACGCGGCGCAAGCGATGGCGGAGGACGGTTATGAGACCATCATGATCAACTGCAATCCGGAGACCGTCTCGACCGACTACGACACGTCGGATCGTTTGTTTTTTGAGCCGGTGACGTTAGAGGACGTCCTCGAGATTGTTGATCTTGAAAAGCCCAAGGGTGTCATTGTTCAGTTTGGCGGTCAGACCCCGCTTAAATTAGCACGAGCCCTGGAGTCCGCGGGCGTCCCTATTATTGGCACTACACCGGATCAGATTGATCGCGCAGAAGACCGCGAGCGGTTTCAAAAAATGATTCAAGAGCTGGACCTACTTCAGCCTGCAAATACGACGGTCAGAAGCGTCGATGCGGCGGTGGCTGCTGCGCAAGATATTGGTTTCCCTCTCGTTGTTCGACCCTCTTATGTTTTGGGAGGTCGTGCGATGGAAATCGTGCATCGCAAAGAGGATCTGTTGCGATACATGCGCGACGCCGTTCAGGTTTCTGACGACTCGCCCGTGTTGTTGGATAGCTTTTTAAGTGCCGCGATAGAGGTCGACATTGATGCGGTCTCGGACGGACAGCACGTAGTCATTGGTTCGATTATGCAGCACATTGAGCAGGCGGGTATTCACTCGGGCGACTCTGCGTGTTCACTACCGCCTTACAGTTTGCCGGCTGACGTTCAAGATGAAATGCGCGACATTGTGAAGGCAATGGCCATTGAGCTTGAGGTGAAGGGGTTGATGAATGTTCAGCTGGCCTGGCAGGACGATGAGATCTTTGTGATCGAGGTTAATCCGCGAGCGTCGCGGACGGTCCCCTTCGTGTCCAAAGCCATCGGTGTTTCACTGGCGAAAATTGCTGCCCGCTGCATGGCTGGCCAATCACTCCAAGCGCAGGGATTCACTAAGGAAGTGGTCCCGAGTTACTTCAGCGTGAAGGAAGCGGTGTTGCCCTTTAATAAGTTCCCCGGCATCGACCCCATTCTTGGACCAGAGATGAAATCTACGGGCGAGGTGATGGGCACGGGACTGACCTTTGCCGACGCTTTTGCAAAGGCTCAGCTGGGTGCGGGAGACGTTACGCCGCAGTCTGGATTGGCCTTATTCAGTGTGCGAGACGCGGATAAAGCCGCCGCAATTGATGTCGCCAAGCGACTTGTCGACACTGGTTTTACGCTGGCAGCAACCAAGGGCACGGCTGCTGCGCTTAAGGAGGCGGGCCTTGAAGTCCGGTTGGTGAACAAGGTTGCGGAAGGTCGACCGCATATTGTTGACCTTATTAAGAACGACGAAGCGTCACTCATTATCAATACGACAGAGGGTCGAACGGCTATTCTTGACTCGGCGTCTATCCGGTCGAGTGCCGAGCAGCATCAGGTGTTCTACACTACGACTTTGGCTGCAGCCGACGCCATATGCATGTCGTTAGAGCGAGAACCTGATGGGCAGGTCCGCAGGCTGCAAGACTTGCATGTGAGTTTGGCAAATGAATAAAGTCCCAATGACGGTCGCAGGTGAAGCGACACTGCGAGAAGAGCTTGAGCGATTGAAGAAGGTCGATAGACCTCGTATTGTCGCCGCGATCGCCGAGGCGCGAGAGCACGGTGACCTCAAGGAAAATGCGGAGTATCACGCGGCGCGTGAGCAGCAGAGTTTTGCCGAGGGGCGAATTAAGGAGCTTGAATACAAATTATCGAATGCGCAGGTGATCGATATTTTGACGCTCACGCCTACTGGGCGTGTTCTATTTGGGGCGACCGTGGATTTGATAAACGTTGATGACGATTCTCAGGTCACTTACCGCATTGTGGGTGAGGACGAAGCAGACGTTAAGCAAAATATGATTTCCGTGAGTTCTCCCATTGCGCGAGCGCTCGTCGGTAAGTCAGAGGGCGATGAGGTTGTCGTCAAAGCGCCGAGTGGTGATATTTATTACGAGATCGAACAGGTGCGCCACCTCTGATTTCGAGGTGACGGTCTGACTGCCATGTCTAATACCGGGAATTTGATGAGCCTTTGGTCTCTTTCAGTAGGTGCGTCCGCAAGTGTGAGCTCGGTAGCCAGCGATTCGGGTAATGTGGCGGCACAGCGCTTAATCGATATCGGCTTTCGCAAGGGGCAAACGGTCAGCTGCCTCCTTCAACCAGGTTTTGGAGCGCCGCGCGTTTTCGCCTTGGGTAATGCGACCTACAGTCTCGATAAGGAAACCGCAGACCTCGTTATTCTCACGGACGACAGACCATCATGAAGAACGTGCTTCTAGTGGGTGCACCAAATTCAGGAAAAAGCGCGCTATTTAACCGATTAACGGGATTGCAGCACAAGGTGGCCAACTACCCTGGCATTACGATTGACGTAGGCTCTGGTGCATTGCGATCAGATCCCCGAGCACAGGTTTGGGATTTCCCAGGGACGTACTCTTTAAATGCGATCTCTGGTGAAGAAGAGTTGGCGATAGACGCCCTTCGTTCTGCACTGGCAGATGAACGACCTGCGGTCGTTGCTATGGTGCTGGATGCGACCCGACTCGAAAAAGGCCTGACCTATTGTCTGCAGGTGGCGCGCGAGGCCGCACGGTCTAAAAAGCCATTTCTAGTGCTACTCAACATGATGGATATCCTTGAGCACAATAAGCTTGTCCTTGATCTCGATGGATTGCGCGCGTCGCTGGGTGTGCCTGTGTTGCCGGTCAGCGCGAGAACCGGTGATGGTGTTGAGGCCGCCGAGGTGGCGCTGGTCAGTGCAAGTGCAACGCAGTCCCCTTGGGCAGATACGCCCGATGCGCTGATTGAGGGCTCGGCCCAACAAATAGCCGATCGTTTTGTTCCTCAAGGTGAATTATTAGTGCGTCGGCAGGCCAAGATTGACAACTGGTTGCTTGGGACTGCCTCGGGTGGCGTGGCTTTTGTTGTTATTATGACGCTGTTCTTCCAAGCGATTTTTACATGGTCAGCACCTCTAATGGATGGCGTCGAAGCATTTATTTTGGGTCTTGGCGCTTGGTTAGTACCTTTGGTTCCAGAGGGAATTTTCGCGGACTTTTTTGAGGATGCCGTATTTGGTGGCCTCGGTGCATTCTTGGTGTTTGTGCCTCAAATCTTTGTTTTGACGCTGATTATCGGTGCTTTAGAGGACTCCGGGTATCTTGCAAGGGCCGCGCTTATTTGTCACAGACCACTGAGCTATTTTGGTCTATCGGGTAAAAGTTTTGTGCCTCTGCTTTCAGGGGTGGCGTGCGCGATACCGGCTATTTATGCCGCACGAACGATGTCGTCCCGGCAAGAGCGTTTGATGACCTACGTTGCTATTCCACTGATGCCATGCTCCGCGCGATTACCCGTTTACGCACTGCTGATCACAGTCTTAATTCCCGATACGACGGCCTTTGGTGGGCTCGTGGGCTGGCAGGGTCTCGTCATGTCTGGCATTTATTTTTTTGGCATTGTGTCGGCTCTGATCGTGGCCGCCGTTGCAAGTCGGTTGGGTGAGTCTGAGTCGCGCAAGCAAGCCTTTATACTCGAGCTCCCCGCGTATCGGACACCCAATGTTTGGCCCATTATTCATGCGTCGGTGAATCGGGCTGGGCATTTCATACAAAAAGCGGGCAGTATTATTTTTACTGTTACGGTTGTGGTGTGGTTTCTGGGCTACTTCCCCAACGGTGGCGAGGATCTGTCAGCCTCTTGGTTGGCAACACTGGGTATTTGGATTCAGCCTATTTTTGAGCCACTCGGACTAGACTGGCGTTATGGTGTTGCAATTTTAGCCTCGTTTTTGGCTCGAGAAGTCTTCGTAGGGACTTTGGGTACTATTTTTGGCATCGAGAACGCAGATGACGACCCTGCGCCACTCGCTGAGCGGATCACAGAGTCAGGATTGACTGCGGCGTCTGGCGCAGCGCTGGTGGTGTTTTTCACTATTGCACTTCAGTGCGTTTCGACGGTGGCGTTGCTTGCGAGAGAATCGAAGTCGACCGGTTTTGCCATGCGACTGCTGTTGAGTTATCTCGTTTTAGCGTGGATTGCCGCGTTTGCAGTCCATGGATTGGTGTCTCTGTTTTAGCGAGGCTCCTCGCGTGCATGCTGGAACAGTTTGAGTTCTGTGAGGAGTAATTGTGCTGCCATTCGAATCATCAACGAATGGTGATGCTTCCTTTGTGCGTCTGCTCCCGCTTCTATTTGCTGTTGCAGCTGTGCAATTTGCGCAGGCGTAAGGCCATCAGGTAGGTCCACTGAGAACGAAAAATCATTGGTGTTCTGTGCTTCTCCATAGACTTTGAGGAGTAAGGCTGTGGCATGAGCGATCAACGTCTCGTCGGCGCCTTTGTCTTTGAGAAGGGCGGCGAGGTTTTCGGTTAAAAACGCATAGGCTTGCTTCTCGCGACTCGGAAATTCGAGGATGTTAGACATTAAAGAGGGCGTTGGAGGTTTGACTTCCGTGGGTCGGCACTCGGCGAATGCCGCAGCAGTGTCGCGGTGTGACCTATTTTTTGGACGAGTTCGGCAGCGCTCGTTTCTGTGAGGCTTTTTATAATAGTGTCGCGAGCTTCTCGATCTCCCACGTTGACCCTAATTTTAACGAGTTCGTGATCCGTCAATGCACGATCGAGTTCAACCTGAATGCCTTCGGTTAAGCCTTGGCCGCCCACAGTTACAATGGGATGAAGTTTGTGCGCAATGGCGCGATATTGTTTCAGTAATCGGTTTTCCACGTTGTGACTCTCAGGCGGTGAGTTGAATGGTGTATGAGCTGGTATTCTACCGGTCATTGGTTCAGGAGTCCCTCAAAATGGCAAAGAAGCGTAGTTCGAGTAAGGCATGGCTCAAAGAACATCGCGACGACGTTTATGTCCAGCGCGCGCAAGCCGAGGGCTACCGATCGAGGGCCTGCTATAAGCTTCTCGAGCTCAATGACAAAGATCGGTTTATACGGCCGGGAATGACAGTGGTTGATCTGGGCAGTGCACCGGGAGGCTGGTCCCAAGTCGCCGCAAATCTTGTGGGGCATAAAGGCCGAGTGGTGGCTAGCGATATTCTTCCAATGGACGCGTTGGCGGGCGTTGATTTCATTGAAGGCGATTTTACCGAGCAGTCTGTGTTTGACCAAATTCAGCAGGTCATTGGGGAGAGCGTTCCGTCTGCTGTACTCTCAGATATGGCGCCTAATATGAGCGGCATCGTCAGTGTGGATCAGCCCAAGGCGATGTATTTAGTCGAGCTGGCACTCGATCTTGCAGTGCAGATTCTCCCCGAGGGCGGCGTTTTTGTGGCCAAAGTATTTCACGGAGAAGGTTTTGATGAGTGGCTCAAATCTGTGCGCGAACGTTTTTTGACGGTCCACAGTCGAAAGCCTGCTGCGTCTCGACCGCGGTCTAAAGAAGTCTATGTAGTGGCCAAAGGTTTTCGCGGTTAGAGCCAATTCCAAGAAATTCGCGTAAATCCTTGAAATAGGGTGTAACCGTCTCCATGTCTCTGAAAGTGCGCGGTTTTGTGAATAGCCCGCTATAATGGTGATCCGTTAAGCGCCAACGTTAGGTCGGAGGATGGTGATTTGAATAATATGGCGAAGAATATGTTGTTGTGGCTCGCGATAGCAGCAGTGCTGTTGTCGGTGTTCAACAACTTCAATACACAGGGTCAAAACGAGCAAGTCGGGTACTCTGCGTTTATTCAAGAGGTGCAGAATGATCGCCTGTCGAAGGTGGTCGTTGACGGCCTGTCCATTAGTGCCGAACGGAAGGATGGGTCAAGTTTTGAGACGATTCGACCGATGGTGGAAGATCCAAAGCTGATGGATGACCTTCTCACCCACAATGTGGTTGTCGAAGGTAAGCAGCCGGAGCAACAGTCTGTTTGGACTCAGTTGCTCGTGGCGAGCTTCCCGATTTTAATCATCTTGGCTGTGTTCATGTTTTTCATGCGGCAGATGCAAGGCGGCGGCGGTGGTCGTGGTGGTCCAATGAGCTTTGGCAAAAGCAAGGCAAAGTTGATGGGCGAGGATCAAATTACTACCACCTTTGCGGATGTTGCAGGCGTTGATGAGGCTAAGGAAGACGTTCAGGAGTTAGTCGAGTTTCTGCGCGATCCAAGCCGATTCCAAAAGTTGGGTGGTCGGATTCCGCGCGGTGTATTGATGGTGGGTCAACCCGGAACGGGAAAAACGCTTCTCGCTAAAGCGATTGCGGGCGAGGCCAAAGTGCCATTTTTCTCAATTTCTGGTTCTGACTTTGTAGAGATGTTTGTTGGTGTGGGCGCCTCGCGAGTCCGCGATATGTTCGATCAGGCAAAGAAACAGTCGCCCTGTATTATTTTTATCGACGAGATCGATGCGGTTGGACGACATCGAGGTGCCGGCCTGGGTGGTGGACACGATGAACGTGAACAGACGCTGAACCAGTTGCTGGTCGAGATGGACGGTTTTGGTGGGAATGATGGTGTTATCGTTATTGCTGCGACTAACCGCCCTGACGTGCTTGATCCCGCTTTGTTACGTCCAGGTCGTTTTGACCGGCAAGTGACGGTGGGTCTGCCTGATATTCGCGGCCGTGAACAAATCTTGAAAGTGCACATGCGCAAAGTGCCACTTGCTGAAAATGTGGAAGCCTCAAAAATTGCGCGAGGAACGCCTGGGTTTTCGGGTGCAGATCTTGCCAACTTGGTGAACGAGGCAGCGCTTTTTGCCGCACGCGCGGGCGTACGTTCGGTCGGTATGCAGCACTTTGAGCTTGCGAAAGACAAAATCATGATGGGCGCTGAGCGGCGTTCAATGGTGATGTCCGAAAAAGAGAAACTAAACACCGCGTATCATGAGGCAGGGCACGCCATCGTGGGTCGACTCATGCCAGAGCATGATCCGGTCTATAAGGTATCAATTATTCCGCGTGGCCGCGCACTGGGCGTGACCATGTTTTTGCCCGAGGAAGACCGCTACAGTCACACACGACGTCACATTATCAGTCAGGTCACTAGTTTATTTGGTGGACGTGTCGCGGAAGAGATGACGCTGGGTAAAGAGGGCATTACCACCGGTGCGTCCAACGATATACAGCGTGCGACGGAAATTGCACGCAATATGGTGACCAAGTGGGGGCTATCAGACACCATGGGTCCGCTTTTGTATGACGAAGGCGGCGAAGAGGTGTTCTTGGGGCGCTCTGCGGGTCAGCCGTCAAAGGCGATGTCAGATGAGACAGCCCGGGCCATCGACAAAGAGGTCCGATCGATCATCGACGAGTGCTATGAGAAGGCACGAGGTTTGCTCGAAGAGAATCGGAGCAAGATGGACATGATGGCTGAAGCGTTGATGCAGTTCGAAACGATTGATGCTGGGCAAATTGATGAAATTATGGAAGGTCGCAAGCCCAGTCCGCCGGCGGATTGGACTGACGGCCCTTCAGATTCGCCTTCGGATCCAGAAGCGTCTTCGCCCGGTGACGAGAGTGTGGGCGATCCGATCACGCACTAAATATTCGTGGTATTTAGCCTGAACTGCGGCGGACGTCACCTTTCGCTGGATACCCCCCAGATCATGGGTGTTCTCAACGTGACGCCCGATTCTTTTTCCGACGGTGGTGCGCTCCTCTCTCGCAGCGGTCTCCTCGAAGATCGCCTTTTAGCGCGCGCTTCCCAGATGGTCGCCGATGGTGCGGTGATCCTTGATATTGGTGGCGAGTCCACTCGACCCGGGGCTGAAGCCGTCTCCACGCAAGAGGAGCTTGACCGCGTGATAGGTGCGATAGCACTACTGTCCTCGCGTGTGGATGTTATTTTGTCGGTCGATACCAGCAACCCCATCGTTATGCGAGAAGCCGCAACAGCGGGCGTTGGGATGCTGAATGATGTGCGTGCGCTCACACGCACTGGTGCGCTCGAGATTGCAGTACAGGCGGACTTGCCGGTTTCACTAATGCACATGTCAGCAGAGCCGGAGCGAATGCAGACGCACACCGACTATCAAGACGTGGTCAGCGAGGTGATGCTATTTCTCAAAGGGCGTGTTGAGCAGTGCCTCGCTGCCGGGATGGCGCGAAGCCAGATTATTATTGATCCGGGTTTCGGCTTTGGTAAGACGGTGTCGCAAAACTACGAAATGTTACGCCGGCTGCGTGAGTTTGCCTCATTTGAACTACCACTCTTGGTCGGACTCTCTCGAAAGTCTATGATTGGCGCCATTACCCGCCGACCTGCAGCTAATCGGGTTGTACCCAGTGCGGTTTTAGCGGTACTCGCGGCACAGAGCGGAGCGACGATTATTCGAGTTCATGATGTTGCAGAAACGGCCGATGCACTGGCTGTGTGGCGTGCAACAAAGGGGGAGTTGTGACACGGAAATATTTTGGTACTGACGGTATTCGGGGGCGCGTGGGTGACTCGCCGGTAACGCCCGACTTTATGTTGAAGTTGGGTTGGGCGACTGGGAAGGTATTTGCCGGTAGCGACGGATCGAAGCCGACGGTTGTGATCGGCAAAGACACGCGGGTTTCAGGCTATATGCTCGAGTCTGCCTTACAGGCAGGTCTCGTGGCTGCAGGTGCCAACGTGAAGTTACTGGGCCCACTACCAACACCGGGAATCGCCTTATTGACGCGAACTCAAAAAGCGGAAGCTGGAATTGTGATCAGCGCGTCGCATAACCCTTATTTTGATAATGGCATCAAGTTTTTCAACGATAAAGGCAGTAAGTTGTCGGATGACCTCGAGCTGCAAATTGAGGCCATGATAGACAGCCCCATGGCGACTGTAGACTCTGAACAGCTGGGCAAAGCCAGTCGTATTGTCGACGCTGCCGGTCGATATATTGAATACTGTAAAGCGACGTTCCCAGAGTCTTTGAGTCTGAAGGGATTGAAGCTTGTGATTGATTGCGCCCATGGTGCGACCTATCACGTCGCACCCGCTGTATTTGATGAGTTGGGTGCCGAGATTGTTGTTATTGGCGCGACGCCAGACGGGTACAACATTAACGATGGTGTGGGCTCTACTGAACCCGAAGCGCTTCAGGCCCGTGTTGTCGCTGAAGGCGCGGACCTAGGTATCGCGTTTGACGGTGACGGTGACCGACTGCAAATGGTCAACGCACAAGGAGAGTTGCTCACCGGTGATGACGTGCTGTACATCCTCGCCATGCATCGAGTAGCGAACGGTGACTCGGATGCCGGGGTCGTGGGTACGTTAATGACTAACATGGGTTTGGAATTAGCCCTGGAAGCGGGTGGACTGCGCTTGGCGAGGGCGAAAGTCGGGGATCGCTATGTCAAAGAGCTCATGAACGCCGAAGGGTGGAGCTTGGGTGGTGAATCTTCGGGCCATATTATTTGCGGCGAGGTCAGTACCACGGGTGATGGCGTCATTGCTGCACTGCAAGTTCTTGCTGCCGTCATGGCCTCGGGTCGGTCGATCGCCGATCTTGCCTCCGGTTTCACGCCACTGCCACAAGTGTTAGTCAATGTGCGCATTGGTAAAGACTTTAATATGGCCGCGCATTCCTCGATTAAAAACGCCTGCGATCGAGTTGAGGCGGCGCTTGAAGGGCGCGGTCGACTGCTCTTGCGGGCATCAGGAACTGAGCCTGTAATTCGCGTTATGGTTGAGGGTGATGAGAGTGTTGAGATCGATCGTCTTGCACACGAAGTGGCGGATGCAATTAAGCAGGCGGCTTAACAAGAGTCTTGCCCTGTCGGTGGCACTTGGGTAGACTCGCGCCCCCTTGGTATTGGTGTTTTCGTCGGTCGTTAACGCCTGTTTCGGAGAAATAAGTGAATCAAGTCATTTTAGTTGTTCACCTTCTGGTGGCGCTTGCGATTATTGGCCTCATATTGCTGCAGCGCGGCAAGGGCGCCGACATGGGCGCATCGTTTGGCGGTGGCTCGTCACAAACGGTATTTGGCTCATCGGGCGGTGGTAACGTTTTGACATCGGCGACGGGGTGGCTCTCTGCGCTGTTTTTTGCGACGAGCTTTGGTCTTGCGATGATCGCGGACCAACAATTTGCGGACACAGACGATTTAGGGTTCGAAGTGCCTTTGGGTGCAGTTGAAGCTCAACCCTTGGCTCCTGCGGGTGATCTACCCCTCGCGGATGAGCCAATTGATAGTTCCGATTTTAGCGATCTTCCGATCGACTGAATCAAAAAATTGCGGGAGTGGTGGAATTGGTAGACACGCTATCTTG
>JABIZW010000153.1 GCA_018666295.1 Halieaceae bacterium | reverse complement strand
GATGCCATTGCCACGAAGTTCGAACTCGACTTACCCCCTCGAACCAAACCCGTGGTCAAGATCTCAAGTTGGATTGGAGGTGACCGAGACGGTAATCCAAACGTGACAGCCAAGATCACCCGTCGTGTCATGATCATCAGCCGCTGGCAAGCGGCTGACCTCATCAACCGCGACCTCGAAGAGATTTACGAGGAACTGTCAGTGACTCGCGCCTCGGCCGAGCTTTACGATGCAACACATGGCGCACGCGAGCCGTATCGCGCGCTGTTAAAGCCGGTGCGCGACGCTGTTCGACAACAGCGCGATCTACTGGGAGCCCATATCCAAGATTCGGCGAACGCGCCACCCCAAATCTTAAAAACCGCATCTCTGACGAAACCCTTAGAGCAATGTCGAGACTCGCTGATGGCCGTAGGCCTCAATGCCATTGCAAACGGCAAGTTGCTCGACCTGCTAAGACGACTCGACTCCTTTGGGACACACCTCGTCACGCTCGATGTGCGCCAGGAAAGCACTCGACACAGCGATGTCATTGGTGAAATTACAAGCGCATTAGGCCTTGGCGACTACCGTGTGTGGTCCGAGGAAGACAAACAAGCATTTCTCAATAATGAAATTAAAAATCCACGACCCCTGTTACCGCTTGCATTTGAGGCCTCAGCACCTTGCCAAGAGGTGATCGAGACCTTCCGTATTATTGCAGAGACACCCCGCGAGGCATTGGGCTGTTACGTCATATCCATGGCCTCAGAGCCCTCCGACGTGCTGGCAGTCCAGTTGCTGCTCAAAGCCACAGGCGGTCCGATAGATCTGCCCGTCTCACCACTCTTTGAAACCCTCGATGATCTTGACGGAGCACCAGCAACGCTCGATGCACTACTTAAAAACGAGGCATTTAAAGCACGTGCGGCAAACGCCATGGTCGTCATGATTGGGTACTCTGACAGCGCAAAAGACGCAGGCATGCTGACGGCCGGATGGGCACAGTACCGAGCGCAAGAGGCGCTGCTGAATGTCTGCGACACACACGGTGTGGAGTTGCAACTGTTTCACGGCCGCGGCGGCACGATCGGACGCGGTGGTGCACCGGCTCATCAAGCGCTTTTGTCACAGCCGCCCGGCTCATTAGCACACGGCCTTCGTGTGACCGAGCAGGGCGAGATGATTCGCGTTAAGTTAGGCCTCAAACCGCTGGCCGTGAACACGCTCGGACAATACACCAGCGCCATTCTGCGAGGTAATCTCACACCGCCGCCTGTGCCAAAACCTGAATGGCGCGAGCTCATGGACGCTCTGGCGCAACAAGCGTGCACTGACTACCGCAGCTGGGTTCGAGAAAACCCACACTTCGTTGAATACTTTAGACAAGCCACCCCCGAACCTGAACTGGCAAGCCTACCCTTGGGGTCCAGGCCCGCGCGGCGTCGCACGGGTGGCGGAATAGAAACGCTGCGAGCCATTCCGTGGATTTTCGCCTGGTCTCAAAATCGCCTTGTGCTGCCGGCATGGCTGGGCGCGGGCTCCGCGCTTGAACGTGCAGTAACCGAGGGTAAAAAGGCGCAGCTTCAGCAAATGCGCGACCAGTGGCCTTTCTTTGCCTCGAGGTTATCCATGCTCGACATGGTCTATGCCAAATCAAATCTCGTGATCAATGCCTTGTACGACGATACGCTGGTTGAGCCTAGGCTACGGTCGCTAGGCAGTGATTTACGACGACAGCTAAGTCACGACATTCAGTCGGTCCTGGGTATTCTGGAGGTCGACACACTGATGGCAGACAATCCCTGGGGGCTTGAATCGATTGGCCTCAGAAACGTCTACACGGCGCCTCTGAATCTAGTGCAAATTGAACTTTTGCGCCGCGTGAGAGAGGCTGAAGACGAGTCGGTACAACGCGCTTTAATGGTATCTATTGCCGGTGTTGCTGCCGGCATGCGCAACACCGGCTAAGCGTTACCGCTAGCGCATGGCCAGCTGACGAATATCGCCAAGCAGCGCCACAAGTTGGGTTAAAAAGCGGCCCGCATCGCCTCCGTTGACCACCCGGTGATCGTAGGACATTGACACCGGCAGCATGATGCGCGGCTCAAACGTAGAGCCGTCCCAGACAGGCTGTGTCGACGCATTGCTGACGCCTAGAATCGCCACCTCTGGCGCATTGACGATCGGCGTAAAACCGCGCCCTCCAATACTGCCCAGACTGCTAATGGTAAAAACCGCACCCTGCATTTCATCGGGCTTGAGTTTTTTATCCTTCGCCTTGCCGGCAAGCTCTCGAATTTCATCACTCAGCACCCAGATGGACTTTTTATCAGCGTCGCGAAGAACGGGCACGACCAAGCCATTGGGGGTATCCACCGCCAAACCGATATGACAGTAGTCCTTGTAAACCAGCGCCTCACCCTGCTCACTCAACGAGGTCTTCAGTTTAGGATTCTCGTTGAGCGCAATAGCGACCGCCTTCACGATAAAGGGCACCGGCGACAACTTACTTCCACGCCGCTCGGCCTCGGCCTTAAGCGACTTCCGGAAATCTTCAAGATCTGTGATATCCGCATCATCAAACTGCGTCACGTGCGGCACGTTTAGCCACGACTTCGACATGTTTGCGGCGGTCACCTTATCGATACGTGAACGCTCGTGGCGACGCACTGGTCCGAACTTTGAAAAATCGACATCGGCCACTAACGGAATACCACCGCCGGCCGTGCCGACTGCAGCGTTTGGCTGTGCCAAACGTGTCGCTACGTATTTCTGCAAATCTTCTTTAACGATACGACCCTTGGGACCTGAACCTTGGACGTCCATGAGGTCAACACCAAACTCACGCGCCAATTTC
>JABIZW010000180.1 GCA_018666295.1 Halieaceae bacterium | reverse complement strand
TGGTTGCAATGACCGAGATTGCGGCGCCCAGCAAACCCAGCTGGGGAGACCCAAAATAACCGAGGATGAGAGCGCCAGAGAGCGGTACCTGAATGACAGAACCAATAATCATCATCCGCGCTGGATACTTCATGTCACCCAAGCCACGAAAAATGGAGCTGGCCACCCCCATAATCCAAATGCTCATACTGCCGCCAAAGAGCATTGCGCTATAGCTGAAGGCCAGTCTTAAAATCTCGCCGCTACCGCCCAACAGTGATAAGAAAAATCGACCTGAGACGAGGAACGCAGCAAGGAGCAGCAGGGGTCCGGCAACGGCCAGAACGAGACCGTGCCACATGAGTTGTTCTGCGCGGTCTTGATCACCCGCACCCAGAGCCCTGGCAATCGCCGACGACACCGCATTCCCAAGCGCACCGACCGACAGCATTTGCATCAGCATGAGCATCGGGAAAACCAAGGCCATAGCCGCAAGTGGCGTGCTGCCAAGTTGTCCCACGTACCACACCTCGGTCAGACTGACTGTCGATTGAACGATAAACGCAATGCTGCTCGGCACCGACATTTTGACAAGCAAAGGCAGGGCAGGGGCATGGAGAAGGTGATGTGTGCGTTGATCCATAGCGCGCCATTACGGCCTATGTGGTTCGTGCAGACAAGCTTTATTTGGCTGTGATGGCAATACTGTCGATAAAGCGCTCTGTGCGCCGGGCCTCGGTGACCCAACGCGATGCTTTCAGAACATCCCCAAAATTAAAAAAACATACCAAGAGTTCAATTTACCCGTCATAAAGCATCGATTTTTACCGTCGAATTTGGCACTGTATCCGCCGCTCTATTCACACATATTAATAATCTGTCCATTGGAGATGGTTTATGCCTCACGCTGCATACATTTACGAAGCCCTGCGAACGCCTCGCAGTAAGGGAAAAAAAGACGGGACGCTTCACGAAGTGAAGCCTGTGGACTTGGGAGCCGGTTTACTTCGGGCCCTACAAGCGCGCCATGATCTGGATACCAGTTATGTTGACGATGTTGTCATGGGGTGTGTCACACCGGTTGGCGAGCAGGGCTCGGATATTACGAAAATGATTGTTCAGAACGCAGATTGGGATGAGTCCGTTCCCGGCGTTCAGCTCGACCGATTTTGTGCCTCAGGGCTAGAAGCCGTGAACACCGCCGCACAAAAAGTGGCGTCTGGGTGGGAGGATTTGGTCGTTGCCGGGGGTATTGAGTGCATGTCTCGAGTACCCATGGGATCGAACGGGGGGGCGATGGCGAGCGACCCAGCCTTCGCGCTAAAGACGGGTTTTGTGCCACAGGGTATCGGTGCAGACATGATCGCAACCATTGACGGTTACAGCCGTGAAGACGTAGACGGATATGCTGTGGAGTCTCAACGCCGTGCCGCGCAAGCCAGAGACAACGGCTGGTTCGACCGGTCGGTTGTGCCGGTTAAAGACGCTTCGGGTATCACGATTTTAGAGCGAGATGACTTCATTAAGCCTGACACCACCCTTGAGGGTCTGTCACGACTCAAGCCGTCGTTCGAAGTGCCTGGTCAGATGGGTTTTGATGACGTCATCCTCACTAAGTACAACGAGTACAGCAAGGTCAATCATGTCCACACACCGGGAAACTCGTCGGGCATTGTCGATGGCTCAAGTGCTGTGCTGATCGGGAGTGAGAAGGCTGGGAAAGATTTAGCCCTCACACCACGAGGGCGTGTCGTTGCAACCACTGTGTTGTCTACAGACCCCATTATTATGCTCACCGGACCGGGACCTGCGGCCAAAAAATGTCTGCAAAAGGCGGGTCTGACGGTCGGCGATATTGACTTGTGGGAAATCAATGAAGCCTTTGCGTCAGTGGCCCTTCGTTACATGAAGGACCTCGGTATCAGCCACGAGATTACTAATGTTGTTGGCGGTGCGATTGCAATGGGACATCCGCTCGGTGCAACCGGTGGATGCTTGGTTTCTGCCATGTTGGACGAGCTTGAGCGACGCAATATGAAACGCGCCATGCTTTCACTTTGCGTGGGCGGTGGTATGGGTATTTCCACGATCATCGAGCGCGTTTAAGCGGTAACGGGAGTTAATATCAATGAGTTTTCATTACGAAAAAGACAGCAACAACATTGTGACCGTCACTATGGACATGGACGGCCCCGTTAATTCCATGAGCGACGCGTTCCTTCCTCTATTAGAAGAGACCCTGGGCAAGCTGGAAGCGGATGCTGACCTTGCTGGGGTGGTTTTGGCGTCGGGCAAGTCAACGTTTTTCGCAGGCGGTGATCTCAATATGCTGTGTGCGGTCACCGAAGAGACTGTCGAAGCGTTTTTCGACGGTATGTGTGCGACGAAAGCCGCAATGCGCCGACTTGAAAAGCTTCATGCGCCAGTGTGTGCAGCCATCAATGGTGCTGCGCTTGGTGGTGGGCTGGAACTTGCTTTGTCGTGCCACCATCGGATTGCCTGGAACAACCGCAGCGTCCAACTTGGCTTTCCTGAGGTGACTCTGGGACTGCTTCCTGGTGGCGGTGGCAATGTGAAAGCGGTTTACCTCATGGGGCTCATGGCGGCTAACGAATACATCGTCGAGGGGAAACGTGTGGCCCCGGAAAAGGCACTCGCATCGGGTCTTATCGACGCAGTGATCGAGGACAAAGATGAGCTTTTGTCGGCGGCTAAGCAGTGGTTATTAGCGAATAAAGATGATGAGGCTGCGCGCACTCAGCCCTGGGATACCAAGGGTTATAAAATTCCAGGCGGGAACATTCGCAACCCACAAGTTGCGCAGATGGTGACCATGGGTGCGCCGATGATTCGTAAGAATACGCGCGGTCTGCTCCCTGCTCCCGAGAAGATTTTCGACGTCGCCGTTCAGGCATTGACCGTCGATTTTGAGACGGCCATGCGCATTGAGAGCCGAGGTCTTGCTGAGCTCGCACTCACCCCTCAAGCAAAAAACATGATCAATACGTTCTTCTTTCAGATGAACAAGGTCAATGGCGGCGCATCACGTCCGAAAGACGTCCCACCACAAAAAACAGAGAAAGTCGGCATTTTGGGTGCAGGCATGATGGGGCAGGGCATCGCTTATTCGTCAGCCATGGTCGGTATTGAGGTGGTGCTCAAAGACATTAGTCTAGACGCGGCCGTAAAGGGCAAAGCCTATACTCAAGCGTTGCTTCAAAAACGGGTCGATAAGGGGCGTATGACTTCTGAAAAGATGGCTCAGGTCCTATCACTGATCCATCCCACTGCGTCTGACGAGGACTTGGACGGATGCGATTTAATTATCGAAGCCGTGTTTGAGAATATGACACTGAAGCATCAAATGACTCGGGACCTAGAGCCGCGCTTGGCGGACGGCGGTGTGTGGGGGTCAAATACCTCGACGCTCCCGATTACTCAGTTGGCGCAAGCAAGTCAGGACGCTGAAAATTTCATCGGTATTCACTTCTTCTCTCCTGTCGACAAAATGCCGTTGGTGGAAATCATCATGGGCGAACAAACAGGTGATATGGCGCTGGCCAAAGCGTTTGATTTTACCAAGCAAATCAAGAAGACACCGATCGTGGTGAATGACTCATTGGGTTTCTTCACGTCGCGCACCTTCGGAACATACCTTGACGAGGGCGTTCGGCTGCTCGTCGAGGGCATGAAGCCACTTCGTATCGATAACCTAGGAAAGGCGGTTGGAATGCCCGTGGGCCCATTAACGGTCTATGACGAAGTGAGCTTGGAACTCTCGCGAAAAGCGTCACAGACCTGGAAAGAAATGGGACTGAGTGTGGGTGATGACGATCGCTCGATTACGGCTGGGGTTGTCGAGACCATGGTCGGCGATTATGGGCGCGGGGGTCGCTACCACGGTGGCGGCTTTTACGAATACGGTGCCGATGGGTCCAAAGAGGTCTGGTCGGGACTCGCTGAGCTCTATGGGGCAACAACCTCGCCCTTGTCCGATGCAGATGCCAAAGATCGCTTACTCTTCCGTCAAGTGATTGAGGCGCTTAAGTGTCTTGAAACGGGCGTTCTACGGACCGTTGCCGATGGGAATATTGGTTCGATTATGGGTATTGGTGCCCCCGCATGGACCGGGGGGTTGTTACAGTTCGTAAATACTTATGGCCTGCAAAACTTCATTGACCGATGCGCGTCGTTGAGCGCAGCCTACGGCGAGCGGTTTCAAGCGCCGGCGATTGTGGCCGAAAAGCTGGCCAACGGAGAGACGTTTGTTTAATACTGACGCTCGCGTAACAAGCATAAAGGGTGCCTTCGGCACCCTTTTTTTTAGGCCAGCGTTAAGGGCCCAATGAGATCACCAGACTAAAGGGATAATAACAATGCAAACATTTGCTGTGACACTGGGCCGAGGCCTGCTGGGGCTTTACTTCTTACTGCCTGGAATTTCCAAGGTAACCGGATACGCGGGAACACTGGACTACATGGCTCTTCACAATGTTCCACTGCCAGAAGTGCTCTTGCCGATCACGATTGTTTTGCAAATTGTGGGGGGTCTGATGCTCATATTTGGTCTGCGCGTTGGGCAAATTGCACTGATGTTCGCTGCACTTACACTGGCTATTAACCTGGGTATGCACGACTTTTGGAACACCTACGAAGGCGTTGATGCGGGGCGTGAGACACAAAACTTCGTGAAGAATTTAGCGATATTTGCGGGACTTTTGGTGATGAGCGGCGCTGAGGATTTGCCTCAGCACCGCTTTTTTGGCCGCGGTTAGAGCGGTTTTACAGTCAGTCTTCGAGACTGAAGGTGAGTCCAGCTTTGGACGTCAGCCGGGCGATTAATTTATCGCCCATGGCCGGCGCAGGGGTATAAATTCCTCCGGGCAGGTCTGCGCAATCTTGGATGATGCACAGTGCACTTTCAGCAATCATCTTTGAAGTCGAGCCATAGCCGGGGTCCATGTCACCGGTGACTGACGCCTTAAGAGTGTCGCCCTGAGCGGTGGTGCCGAGAAAAAGAACGTCGTAGTGTCCGGCCTCTCGGCTCTCCTTTGAGGGGCCCTCGCCGGGTTTGGGGGCATCATCGCCTCCGAGTGGATTGCTCGTTGCCATCATTTCAGCGACCGCTTTCCCTTGGTCGCCGCGGCCTGTCACCATCATCTCGTCGTATTCGAAGTTCTCGCCGTACAAGTGACCTAACAGCGCGTTTGAGCGATGCACATTTTTAGTGTTGATCGGTGCCATGATGAAGGGCGCAACCCAAGCACCAATCGCCTCGTCCTCATAGGCTTTAGCATCAGAGGGTTGCGTCGGGCCTTGAAACCCATTGGCTAACGAGAATGGGTTCGCCAAAATGTTAATCAGTCCTGGGTTGGTTTTGAGCGCGGCCATAGTCGCTCCCAAAGAAGCTGCGGTGCCACCCGAGAACTCTCCATTCATTGCCCGGACTCGTCCGCGAATACGGGGCATGGGTTCCCCGGTAGCCTTGATCGCGTGCTGTTGAAGAAAGTACACGCCCAGATCAAAAGGAATCGAGTCAAATCCGCAGCTGTGCACGATGCGTGCGCCTGAGGCACGCGCTGTCTCGTGGTGCGCAGCAATCATGTCGTGCATCCACCCGGGCTCTCCCGATAAATCCACATAGTGGGTGCCCTCTTCGGCACACAGCCTCACAAGTTCAGAGCCATAGAGTTGATAAGGGCCGACCGTGCTGCAAATGCACTGAGCACTTTTGACCATCACTCGCAGCGAGTCGAGATCGTCCGCATCCGCGGTGACAAGAGGCGTCTCTGGCGAAGCGCCAATCTCGTCACGAACTTCTGCAAGCTTTACCGTATTTCTGCCGGCCATTGCCCAATTAATCGACCTGCCGTAGGTACTGCCCATGTACTCGGCAACTAACCGACCTGTAAAACCACTTGCACCGTAGATGATGACGTCGAATTCTCTGTTCATTTGGGGTCCTGATGTAGTTGAGGTGGAATCGCACCTCTTTGAGATGCGCGACATAGTATATCGGCAACGTCAATCCTGTGCTCAGCCAACGGGTATATACCGCCGATTCGTATAGGATATAAATACAAACTGGATAGTCATAGGTTGTCGTGATGATTCGATCTTTTGTCGCTGCGGTGATGTTGTCGGTGCTTGCTGCTTGCGGTGGTGGTGGCAGTAGCAGTGGATTGCCAAATGTGCCCGATACGGGTGGCGGTGGTGCGGGTGGAGGTGGGTCAACGCTTCCCACAGAACCGACCCTTGAGGAGTATCGCGACGCCGCGTTAATACTTGATGTCGCCACCTTTGGTCCGCGTCAAAGTGATATCGACGCTGTAGCTAAGGAGGGTGTTGAAGATTGGCTGGATAGGCAGTTTGAAATACCCATTACGGGGCATGAGCCAATTGTTCGACGATACGGTGCTCAGTTCGGATTTGACAGTCAGGTCAGTCCCATTCGACCCGCGTTATATCGCCGATTCGCCTTTTTTGAAAACGCTTTAACGGCACCCGACCAGCTTCGCCAGCTGACGGCCTATGCGCTGACACAGCTGTTTGTTGTGTCTGAAACAGGGGTGCTGGGCAATAATCCTGTGGGCCTTTCGAATTATTACGACACCTTGCTTGCGCACAGTTTCGGCAACTACCGTGATCTTTTGCGGGCAGTGACCCTCCACCCCGCGATGGGCTTCTACCTGAGCCATGTCAATAACGCAAAGACTGATCCAGCGGCCAACACCTTCCCAGACGAGAATTACGCACGCGAAGTCATGCAGCTCTTCACGATTGGTCTTTATGAGCTCAATCTTGATGGTACCCACCGACTCGGCCCGGACGGCAACCCACAGCCCACTTACGACAACACCGATATTCGGGAATTTGCTAAGATTTTTACGGGTCTGGCCTACGCTGGATCTGCTGATGCGGCGCCCCGATTTGGTCGCAATCAGGCGGTGCTCTCGGCGCCTATGATCATGTTCGATGACTATCACGAGTCTGGCGAAAAATATTTACTCAACAACGCGGTCGTACCCGCCGGTCAGTCCGGTATTCAAGACATCGAGGCGGCGATCGACAACCTCTTCAACCATCCGAATGTGGCTCCTTTCGTGGGGAAACAGCTCATTCAGAGACTGGTGACTTCAAATCCTTCTGCTGACTATGTCGGTCGTGTCTCTTCAGTCTTCGCAGACAACGGCGCCGGCGTGCGCGGGGATTTGAAGGCTGTTATTCGCGCTATTTTGACTGATCCCGAGGTGTCCACGTCGTCGCGCATTAGAGAGCCTTTTCGGCGTTTTGTTGCGGTGAATCGAGCGCTTAATGCATCTCCGGTGGAAGGAAGCGATATTGGTGTGACCGGTTTCTTTGTCCAGAATGCAACGGGACAAATGGTACTGTCTGCGCCCAGTGTGTTTAATTTTTACTCGCCATTTTATCGACCCCAAGGTGGTCAGGGGCAGATTTCACCCGAGATGCAAATCATCACTGAAGACAGTGTCGTGGGGTTTATCAATTTGATGGCTCAGGTGCTGTATACCGACAGACCTATGCATAATCATTCAGAGCTCTCAGAGATGCGCTTGGACTTGTCAGATCTGAACCTGCTGGTCAGCGACACACAGACATTTCTGCTTCAAATCGAGCGGCTATTTTTTGCTGGGACAATGAGCGCCCACACTCACGAGGTTCTTGCTACTGCCTTAGAAGATGCGGCGGGGTTGAGTGCACAAGAGCAGGTCAAGCTGGTGCTCTATTTAGCACTGATATCCCCAGATCAAGCCACTTCAGAGAGGAACGTACTACGATGAATCGCCGACATTTTCTTCGTTATGGCCTCAATAGTGCGGTCAGCATGACCGCGGCCAGCACGCTACCGATTTCCTTACTGAGCTCAGCAAAAGCCCGCGCAACGCAGGACTACCGCGCCGTTGTTTGCGTACTTTTGGCCGGGGGAGCCGACAGTTTCAATATTTTGGTACCACGATCAGAGACGGCTTACGGACGCTATCAATCCAGGCGTTCAGATTTGGCCCTTAGTCAGCAGACGCTATTGCCTTTGAACGGTGAGCACGAGGGCGTAAGTTTTGGATTGCACCCCGCCATGTCGAGTCTGCAACAGCGTTTCAACGCAGGCCAAGCCACAGTAGTCACCAACATAGGGCCGTTGGTTGAGCCAACGAGTCGAGCAGCACTTGAGGCGGAAAGTGTGAGATTACCACTTGGACTTTTCTCGCACTCGGATCAAATTTTAAGTTGGCAAACCGCGACGCCGGCGAATCGTGCTGGGACGGGGTTTGGTGGCCGATTAATCGACGCTTTACCGGGTATGAACTCCGGCTTGTCACTGGCTGGAAATATTTCTCTGTCTGGTAATAATTCCTTTCAGTCGGGAGCGGCGACGGGGTCCTATGCAATTAACGCAAACAGTGGTGTGAAGACCATCGGCGGTTTTGATAATGATCTGTTCAAACGATCATTTGAGCGTTTGATGACGGACCCGTCGGCATCAACCTTGCAGACGGTTTACGGCAGTAAAATTCAGTCAGCCATCGATGCCGGTGAGTTTTTTAACAGTGCTCTGGGACAGGCACTGCCCTTGGTTACGCCGTTTGCAGGAGACTCATTTTCGCTCGCAATGAAGCGTATTGCTGAGCTTGCAAGCCTCCACGAGCAACTCGGAGTCACCCGTCAGACGTTCTTTGTGACCTATGGTGGATGGGATCATCATGAAGATACGCTGGGTCAGCAGGCGGACATGTTGCCGGCGCTCGACGCGGGGCTTGGTCAGTTTCAAGCGGCGATGGAGGAGCTAGGACTGTCCAATCAGGTGACAACCTTTACCATCTCTGATTTTGGTAGAACGTTAACGTCCAATGGGAAGGGGTCGGATCACGGATGGGGGGGGAATGCCATGGTTCTTGGCGGTGCGGTTCAGGGCGGACAGCTCTACGGGCATTTCCCAGAGCAGGTTGAGGACAATCCACTCGATGTTGGGCGCGGCCGATACTTACCCAGCACCGCGGTCGATGCCATGTACGCCGAGGTATCCCGCTGGATGGGAGTCTCGCCAGACGCAATGAACACGGTATTGCCCAACTGGCGTAACTTCGAAGGGTCAGCTCAAGGTACGGGACTTACGGGTATGTTGGCCGGTTAATTGTAAGCGGTGACCAACCAAAAATTCGCGTCAAATGCGACGCCGCTCCCGGGCGTATAAAAGTCTTTTAGACGCGCGTAAAC
>JABIZW010000100.1 GCA_018666295.1 Halieaceae bacterium | reverse complement strand
CTAATGCAGACACACCGTCGGCTCTTGGCATAAATAGTGGCTTGCTCTCAGTGAAAGGATCGACATCCCAGCGTGTGAGAAATCGCCGCTCGCCCACCCACTCCCGTTCAATCCAGCCGCGACCCAACACCCATTGACCGGCAGGGATCTGAGCGGCCCACCGCTCTATCTCGGTCACGGTCTGCT
Organism: Halieaceae bacterium; assembly: GCA_018666295.1. GTDB lineage: Bacteria > Pseudomonadota > Gammaproteobacteria > Pseudomonadales > Halieaceae > Luminiphilus. The sequence goes on along the minus strand of JABIZW010000100.1, from coordinate 4,041 downwards.
CAAGGTTGTTGGTGCCAAACAGACTCAGTGTTTTCGCACGACGCCCAATACCCTCTAAATGCTGATGGCTGTCGGTAAAACCAGGAAACACAGTACTACCGTCAAGACTCACAACCTGCCTTGCTCCGCAGATCCATTGTGACGCAGCATCATTGGACCCAACGAAGGAAAATACCCCGTTCTTTATGGCCAGAGCCTCATGCGACGTGTTGTCGTCGCCACCCGTGTAAATATTGGCATCAATGAGCAACAGGTCTGACTCGGGACAGCCCTCCTGCGCGCCTGCAACGGCGGCGCTGACGCACAAGACCGTCGCAACGATGCAACCGACACTGCCAGGCCAGCGCTTGTCGGCGCTGCACTTTAAAATGTTCAGCACTGTATAGACTCCCATCGATAAAATAAGACGACCCTCTCGCTTCTCAGCCATCACACTACGCCCAGGCTAAGCAGGCATACTCAGTTCCTCATCAACCAACAACTGACGTTGTAATCCATGCCGAACCATGGCGTTTTATGTCAGTATAACTTCAGTCAGAGAATCAACGTGTTGCGCAAGAGGAGTTTTCCAAGGATGTTCGTCGGTCTCAAATTACAAGTACCTAGGGCCAACCTGCGATCAGTGCGGGTGGTCTTCACTCAGGCTTTTGTTCTCCTCTCGCTCTGCACTGCGACGTCCTCTATGGCCGCACCCACCTTTGAGTCCCTCGATAAGGCGATGACGGCCGATGAGCGGGTAAAATCGGGTATCGATTCGCTCAATGCGGAGCAACGTGAGTTTCTCAATAGTTGGCTCAAAGCACGCTATGGCGAACCAGCACAGGTTGAAGCGAGCGAGCCTGATACTGCGATCGTGCGCACACCAGCGACATCCGTAACCACAGAAGCCGACGCCCAGGCTATAGAAACTGAAGTCGAGCGGCGTGTCGCAGCAAAATTAGCAGCAACACAGACGGGTAAAGACAATCCAAAGGACGATATGCCGCTTGAAGCGCGGCTCGTTGGGGACTTCAAAGGCTGGACGGGTAAAACGGTGTTCCGACTTGATAACGGTCAAGTTTGGCGTCAGCGCTCCGCGTCTACCTACCGTCACAAAGGAAGTGACATGCGCGTAAGGTTTGAGCAGAACTGGATGGGCGGTTGGCAGATGGAAGTATTGTCGACCGGCAAGTCTGTCCTAGTCAAAAAAATGCGCTAGGCCGCAGGCCGCCACTGCCGACGGCACTACTCAAAACCACCGCACCCCACGTTGTGCCCATGTCACTCATACCAATCACTGCGGTCAGTCACTGCCGTCAGTTACTGAAGAGGCTGAGTCGCGCTCGACGTCGCTAGCGATGGGGAATGATGTCAAAAGCCACTGAAATCCGAGACTGATCGGACGTAAACGGGATCGTGCCGTGCCATAGGTACGAGGGAAACAACACCAGCGAGCCGACCACAGGTCGTATGGTGCGAACAGGTGCAAGGTTCAAACCCAGTTTTTCCTCCGGCGCACCGAACTGAATGAAGCCTGCCTCATCGGTGCCTTTCGCCACCTCGTCGGGCACAGAAATATAAAGCGCCGAACTGATCCAGCCTTTGGGGTGCACGTGATTCGTGTGGTGGCCCTGTGTGCGAAGACGCACTGACCAAGCACCCGAGAACAGCACGTCACTGGCCCCAGCACCCGCCACATGACGACCCCAAAACGGATGACCCGGATCGCGCGGGAACGTCGAGAGCACCTCACCGACAGCCACCCTAATTTGCTGCTCCAGACTTTTCACAAGTGGGTCCGCGATACGAAATAAAAACCCGTTAGTCTGAGTCCCACCACGAACGCTTTGATCAATAGGGTGCGAATGGGTGTGATGCAGCGCTTCTAACGTTGTTGCTACCTCTTGAAAATACGCTGCAGAACTCCCGTAGCCATTAGGCGCGGAGACCTCGACCTCAAAGATCATCTGCTCGTAATCAATCAGTGATGACAAACGCTCATCGCCCGCCGCCCGCAGTGCTGCGCACCGAAAGGCAAGCGCCAACTGGTCCAATGGATTGACCTTAAGCACATCGGCCAACAGTCGCCCAGCACGACTCGGATCTGCCGTTTTCAGGAGCTGAACCGCAAAATCAAACTTAATGCCGGCGTCGGTTGGATAATCCCTCAATAGCCGTTCATAAGAGCGTGTCATCTGCTCCAAAAATCCTTGGTCTGCCAATGCAATGGCCTCAAGGCTCATCAGTCCTGACGTTTTTGGGCAGCCAGAAAGAAGCGCTTCTCCCACCAGTCGATTAGCCTCCTCATGTCGATCGAGGTGCTTGAGAAACCCCACAGCGGCCTCCCACAATGCCGCGTTGGTTCGATGCTCCCGCGCCGCAGCCATCAAGTCGCCAACGGGATCACCCGGCGAATTGGTCTCTACGTGCAGTCGTGTCACCACCTGCTGCAAGGCAATATCGGTCGAGTAGTGCTCCAAACCGCGCCGCGCAAAAGCCACTGCATCGAGTGCCTTGCCTGTCTCAAGCAGCGCTTCCGCATTATTTCGATAAAGGTCTGCAGAAGAAAAGCCTAGCGCCTGCGCTCGCAAGTACGCCGCCGACGCCTCCTCGAAACTGCCTTGCTCTCGATGCAACTGCCCCATTGCATAATTAAGTGAGGCCGATTGAGGCAAGTGCGTGAGACCTCGAGCAACAAGCGCAGCCGCATTGTCAAAGTCTCGAAGCTGTTGCGCCGCGCCAGCGGCAAGCTCCCACCCTGTTGCATCCTGAGGCGCAAGCCCGACTAATTTTTCGGCACTGACTAACGCCGCTTCAAAGCGACTCAGTTTGAACTGCGTGAGGGCAAGCGCCTTCCAAACCCCAGGCATCTGTGGCGATAACACTGACGCCTTCTCAAGCAAAGGTAAGGCTTTCAGGGGCTCCCCGGTCTCACGAAGGAAATTGCCAAAATTAACCAGCAGGTCGACGCGCTCAGGCGTGATTTGCCACGCGGCGTAAAACGCCTCGCGGGTCGTTGTCGCATCGCCCAATTGAGCCGCGCCCAGCCCAAGTAAGTAAAGTGCATTGGGATCGCTAGGTGCGTAAGTCAGGACCTCACGGCATAGGGTGATCCCCGCCGTGAAACGGCCGTTCCCTAAATGGGTCTGAATTTGCTGAAGATCTTGGCTAAGGTCGCGTTTCATAATGCACTGATCAGTCTCAGTTATAGATTATATTTGGCGCGCAGTGACGCCGGGGAACACAAGAATAACAGGCGCAGTGAGCAGAGCGCCAACGCCACAACGCGGCCGGCCAAAACCCCTTTCGACAGTAAAAAATTCCGCCGCCAACAGGGACCGATTGCGGTGTCTCATTAACGAGACACCGCGGCGATGACGGTAACCAACACCAGGTAATGCGCCGCTTTTATGAAACCTTTAGCGCGCGCGTCCCAAAAGTTCCCTGAAAAAACGTAAATAATCCGCAAACACAAGGGGTTTCTTCCTACTTTTCACTGTGTAGGTATCGCGACGCACTGACTTATCGGCTATTGTCGACGGGTTAGTGTATTTCTGCACTGCATGGGGCGGTTCGTTAAGAGCGTGCCACAAGGAGTCCTTGAACTTTACTTAAAATAGGGAGGTTTCTGATGAAATCTTTTAAAAAACGCTACCTCAGTCATGCGGTAGCTGCAGCAGTAGCTGCAACACTTCCGACACTTGTTGTTGCGCAAGACGAAGAAGCCAATCTTGAAGAAGTTTTGGTAACGGGTTCACGCCTGACAAAATCTAACGTGACTTCATCAGTACCGCTCGTTCAAATTGGTGCTGAAGAAATCAACAGCCGTGGTGTTGCCCGTATCGAAGATATGGTGAACATCCTTCCCAACGTATTCGTTTCCCAAACTGCGGAAGTTGCAAACGGCGCCACAGGTACATCTACTCTGAACCTACGTGGTCTCGGATCTTCGCGTACTCTGGTATTGATTGATGGAAAGCGTCTGCCGTTTGGTAGCCCGTTCTCATCATCAGCCAACGTCGATATGGTTCCTGCGCGCATGGTCGAGCGGGTTGACGTTGT
>JABIZW010000103.1 GCA_018666295.1 Halieaceae bacterium | reverse complement strand
CTCAGGATAATATTCAAGTGAATTCGGACGGTACCGTTCGCCTTCACAACATGAAAGTTGTCGACCGCTCAGACGGCTCCTTGGTCGCAGTGTCTCGCTCTGGTGAACTCTCCGTTATGGACGGTGTAGGTCGTGAACGTGAGCGCTACAAGGTGCCTTATGGTGCTGTGATTAAGGTTGGTGATGAGTCACCGGTTGCGGCAGGCGATGTTGTCGCAACATGGGATCCGCACACGCACCCCATCGTGACCGAGGTCGCGGGTATCGTGAAGCTGGGTGGCATGGAGGAAGGTGTCACCATTAAGCGGCAGACGGACGAGTTTACCGGGCTGTCGAGTATTTCTGTGATGGATCAGTCAGAGCGACCCAGTGCAGGTAAAGATATTCGCCCTGCTGTGACGCTTGTTGATGAGTCTGGCAATGAACTTTACCTGGCGGGTACCAATGTCCCGGCGGTCTACTTCTTGCCTTCGTCAGCGATGGTGAACCTCGAGGACGGTGTCAAGGTGTCAGTCGGTGACGTGATTGCGCGTATTCCGAAAGAAGGATCGAAGACACGTGACATTACGGGTGGTCTTCCGCGTGTTGCTGACTTGTTCGAGGCCCGTAAGCCGAAAGAGCCTGCGATTTTGGCCGAGATCTCGGGAACGTTCAGTTTCGGTAAGGAAACCAAAGGTAAGCGTCGTTTGGTGATTACACCAACAGACGGTAAGGCTTTGCCGGACGGTTCTGATCACTACGAAGAGCTTATTCCTAAGTGGCGTCAGCTGTCAGTATTCGAAGGTGAACAGGTCGAGAAGGGTGAGATTGTGTCGGAAGGCGCACTCAGTCCGCATGATATTTTGCGTCTAAAGGGCATTCCGGAGCTCGCAAAGTACATTGTGAACGAGATCCAGGAGGTTTATCGGCTTCAGGGTGTGAAGATTAACGATAAGCACATTGAAGTGATTGTTCGTCAGATGCTACGCAAGGCTTACGTTGTTTCATCGGGCGAGTCGAGCTTTATCAAGGGTGAGCAAATTGAGTGGAACGCGTACTTGGAAGAGTGCGACCGCATGGATGCACAAGGGCTTGTTCGCCCGACTGTTCAACGCGAGCTGTTAGGTATTACGAAGGCATCGCTTGCGACAGAGAGCTTCATTTCTGCCGCATCATTCCAGGAAACCACTCGCGTGCTGACGGAAGCGGCGGTAACGGGCAAGCGCGACTACCTCCGTGGTTTGAAAGAGAACGTTATTGTCGGACGCCTCATTCCGGCGGGTACTGGTCTTGCGCACCACGAGGAGCGACGTCGTCTGCGAGCCTTGGACAAAGAGTCGAGTGTCCAAATGTCGGCAGAGGAATTCTCAGAGAGTTTTGCTGAGGAGCTTGAAAAGGCAGAGGCCGCTGATGACTTAGCGGGTGCACTTGCAGCTGAGATAGAAAATGCGTCTGCAGGTGGTGAAGCAGAGTAATTAAACCGCGCGAGCTTGACGGGGCACCCCCCCGTCATTAGACTTCGCGCTCTTTTTTGATAGCGTCCCGTTGGGGCGCGCTTAACGACTTGGAGTTAAGGCCGAATGGCAACAATCAATCAGCTAGTGCGTAAGCCGCGCAAGCGTAAAGTAGTGAAGAGTGGTGTTCCTGCATTGCAGGCGTGCCCTCAGCGACGCGGCGTTTGTACCCGTGTTTATACAACCACACCTAAAAAGCCCAACTCGGCACTGCGTAAAGTATGTCGTGTTCGTTTGACCAGCGGCTTTGAAGTGTCGTCCTATATCGGTGGTGAGGGCCACAACCTGCAAGAGCACAGCGTGGTATTGATCCGCGGTGGTCGTGTGAAGGATTTGCCCGGTGTTCGCTACCACACGGTTCGCGGAAGTCTCGATACCTCGGGTGTTGCGAATCGTCGCCAGTCGCGTTCAAAGTACGGCGCCAAGCGACCGAAGTAATTGGGCTGATTTTCAGCCGTATCGTCACCCCGTGTGACAGTAAGGACAGCCCATGTGTGGCTGTATGACCTGAAGAAGAGAGAGAGCTATGCCAAGAAGACGCGTTGTCGCAAAACGTGAAGTGATCCCTGATCCCAAGTACGGGAATACAACACTCGCCAAATTCATGAACCACGTCATGATCAGCGGTAAGAAGTCCGTTGCCGAATCGATCGTTTACGGCGCGATGACGCTGGTTGCGGAGCGCTCAAACCGCGATCCGATTGAAGTGTTCGATGAGGCCCTCGAAAACATTGCACCCATGGTCGAGGTGAAGTCTCGCCGTGTGGGTGGTGCTACGTATCAGGTGCCGGTAGAAGTGCGTCCTGCGCGTCGCATCGCGCTCTCAATGCGTTGGTTGGTTGATTACGCGCGAAATCGCGGTGAGAAGTCCATGCGTCAGCGTTTGGCCGGAGAAATCCTTGATGCCGCACAGGGCAAAGGTAATGCGGTTAAGAAGCGTGAAGATGTGCACCGCATGGCGGAAGCCAACAAGGCGTTCTCACACTTCCGATTCTAAATTCGCTGAGTTTAGCGACGAGGTATCAACGTGGCGCGCAAAACACCGATTAACCGCTATCGCAATATCGGTATTTGCGCACACGTTGATGCTGGCAAGACGACCACCACAGAACGCGTTCTTTTTTACACCGGCGTTTCGCACAAAATAGGCGAAGTTCACGACGGCGCTGCGACCATGGATTGGATGGAGCAGGAGCAAGAGCGCGGCATCACCATTACCTCAGCCGCAACGACCTGTTTCTGGCGTGGTATGGACAACCAGTTCGATGAATACCGTATTAATATCATCGACACTCCCGGCCACGTTGATTTTACGATTGAAGTAGAGCGCTCCCTGCGGGTGCTCGACGGTGCCGTTGTGGTGCTCTGTGGCGCCTCAGGAGTTCAGCCGCAAACTGAAACGGTATGGCGCCAGGCCAACAAGTACCAGGTGCCTCGCATGGTGTTCATCAACAAGATGGATCGGGCAGGCGCAGACTTTATGACTGTCGTGGATCAGCTCCGCGATCGCCTCGACTGCAATCCGGTTCCGATTCAAATGACGATTGGTGCAGAGGAAGGATTCGTCGGCGTCATCGACCTGATAAAGAACAAAGCCATTGTTTGGAATGAATCGGATCGGGGCGTTTCATTTGAATATGGCTCGGTGCCCGATGAGCTCGTGGATCAGTGTTACGAGATGCGAGAGTCGGTCGTTGAAGCGGCGGCTGAAGCGAACGATGAGTTGATGGATCAGTACCTTGAGACCGGCGTTTTATCTGAGGATCAGATAAAAGTGGGTCTTCGGATAAGAACGCTGGCCAATGAGATCGTACCTGTGCTCGGTGGCAGTGCGTTTAAGAATAAGGGCGTACAGGCCGTGCTCGATGCGGTTGTGGATTACCTGCCGTCACCGACAGAAGTGAAAGCTATAGAGGGCACGGACATCGACGGCGAAACGGTCATTACGCGTGAGTCTGATGACGAAGAGCCGTTCTCTGCACTGGCGTTTAAAATTGCGACTGACCCCTACGTTGGGACGCTGACGTTCTTTCGTGTCTACTCGGGAAAGTTAGAGTCAGGAAACGCGGTTCTTAATTCGGTCAAAGGCAAGAAAGAGCGTGTTGGACGCATGGTTCAGATGCATGCCAATAGTCGTGAAGAGATTAAAGAAGTTCTCGCGGGTGATATTGCCGCGGCGATTGGTCTCAAGGACGTCACGACGGGCGATACCCTGTGTGCGGTCAACAACCCAGTCGTTCTAGAACGAATGGAGTTTCCTGAGCCTGTGATTTCTGTGGCGGTCGAGCCACGGTCTGTGCCGGATCAAGAAAAGATGTCGGTTGCACTGTCAAAGCTTGCGCAAGAGGATCCCTCATTTCGAGTAAAGACCGACGAAGAAACGGGTCAAACTATTATTTCGGGAATGGGCGAGCTTCACCTGGATATCATCGTAGACCGTATGCGTCGCGAATTCAGTGTTGAGGCAAATATTGGTAAGCCGCAAGTGGCGTATCGTGAACGAATCCGAAATACCGCTGAGATCGAGGGTAAATTCATTCGCCAGTCGGGTGGTCGCGGGCAATACGGTCACGTTTGGGTGCGCTTTGAGCCTGCGGAAGACGAGGGTGCTGAAGGGCTCGAGTTCGTCAACGAAATCGTCGGTGGCACGGTGCCACGTGAATATATTCCTGCGATCAACAAGGGAATCGAAGAGCAGATGCAAAACGGTGTGCTTGCGGGTTACCCATTGCTCGGTTTAAAAGCAACGCTGTATGACGGCTCATTTCACGATGTCGACTCTAATGAAATGGCGTTTAAAATCGCCGCCAGTATGGCGACTAAAAAATTAGCCGACGAGGGCGGCGCCGTTCTTCTTGAGCCGATCATGAAGGTCGAGGTCGTCACGCCTGAAGAAAATATGGGTGATGTTGTGGGTGATCTCAATCGGCGTCGCGGTCTCATTCTTGGAATGAATGGCAGTGCATCGGGTAAAATCATTGATGCTGATGTTCCGCTCGCGGAAATGTTTGGTTACGCGACGGACCTTCGGTCTGCGACCCAGGGGCGTGCGACCTACACAATGGAGTTTGCCCGTTACGCCGAGGCACCGAATGCAGTTGCCGAAGGCATCATCGGGAAAAATCGCTTTTAAAGCACCGGTCTGCTCAATGACCTAAGGTCACTAAAAAATGAATGAAGCCCGCAGTTTGCGGGCTTTTTTTTGGCAAAAAGGGCGTCCTTCTGATACAAAAGAGGTCATCGGTAGTCGTCATAACGAGCGCTAACAGAGGATGCACCATGGTCGATTTTTTATTAAACGGAGAGGTTGTAAGCGCCACAAGTGAGGCTGACACGCCCTTGCTGTGGGTGCTTCGGGAAGAGCTCAAGTTGCGTGGCACAAAATTTGGTTGCGGCATTGCGCAATGTGGCGCCTGTACGGTCCATATTGATGGACGTCCTATGCGGTCATGTGTGACGCCAGTAAGTGCTGTAGCCGGACGTTCTGTGACGACTATTGAAGGACTTGCTACACCGGTGGGCGAGGCCTTAAAGACGGCGTGGACCGAGGTCCAAGTTCCACAGTGCGGCTACTGCCAATCGGGTCAAATCATGCAGGCGGCTGGGCTACTGGAATCAAATCCAACACCCTCTGATGAGGAAATTGTGGCATCGATGAACGGGAATCTCTGTCGTTGCATGGCGTATCCGCGCATTAAAAAGGCGATCAAAACGGCCGCGAACGGAGGGGCTTTGTCATGAAAAATCAACGACAGGGTATTTCTAGACGCTCTTTTATTGCGGGTGTCGCAGGATCATCGCTGATGATGGGCATGGGGTCTTTGGTGTCTGGCTGCAGTTCCGAGCAAGCGAGTGACGCGCTGGCCGCGGGTGACCTTTCGACGGTGTTTTCACCGAATATTTGGTTTGAAATTAACGGCGCTGGCGAGGTTCTGATTAATATTGTTCGCGCTGAAATGGGACAGCACGTCGGTACCTCGCTAGCGCAGATTATTGCCGACGAGTTGGGTGCTGATTGGTCTAAGGTATCTTTTAAGCACGTCGATACTGATCCAAAGTGGGGCGTTATGGTGACCGGTGGGTCTTGGTCGGTTCACCAATCGTTTACCCAGTTATCGCAGGCTGGAGCGGCAGGTCGAACGCTGCTCATTGACGCCGCCGCCAAGATTTTGGACGTCGCACCTGACACATGTACCGCAGAAAATGGGGTCGTAACCTCGGGTGCTCAGACCGTCAGTTTCGCTGATATTGTGACCCGTGGGGACTTTTCGCGGGTGTTCAGTGAGGAAGAGTTAGCGGCAATGCCTGTTAAGACCGCGGCACAGCGGAACGTGATTGGTCAGAATCTTCAAAACCGCGATGTCGAAGCGAAGTCTCAGGGCGACGCGGTTTACGGCTTAGACACCGAATTGCCGGGAATGGCGTATGCCATGCCATTGCTTCCGCCGACACGTTACGGCAGCCGGGTTGTGGCGATCGATGACTCGGCTGCAAAGTCGATAGCGGGTTACATTGGTGCCGTTCAGATTAATGACCCTACTCAAACAGTTCAGGGGTGTGTGGTTGTGGCGGCAGAAACCATGCCGGCTGCGCTCAAGGCTGCACAGGCGGTGAGTGTTGAATGGGTGCCAGGCCCCACGGCGTTGGTGACTGAGGCTGATATTCTCGCGGAGGGTGAGCGATTGGCCGCCGATCCGGAGCAGGGAGCCTTGTTCGTGAACGAGGGCGATGTGCTGGCTGCGAAGGCGCAGGCGTCAGTGGCCTTGAGTGCCACGTACACGACAAGTACGGCGCTGCACTTCACGATGGAGCCGCAAAATGCACTGGTGGAGTTCGACAGTGAGGGGCGGTGCCATATTCACGCGGGTAATCAGTGGCAGTCGCTGATATTGCCGGTTTTAGCGCAGGCGCTTGAGATGCCTGAGACGGATATTGTCATTCATCAATATTATTTGGGTGGTGGTTATGGCCGGCGGTTGTTTGGTGATCAAATGATTCCAGCAGCACTTGCCGCTCGATCGTTCGGGCGGCCGGTAAAACTGATTTTTGATCGCGCATCAGACAGTCGGTTTGATTGTGTGAGATCGCCATCGGTTTGTACTTTAGAGGCATTTTTCGATTCTGATGGCGCACTGACAGGGGTCGATCATGCCGTCGTTGCTGGCTGGCCGACTAAGAGTATGGCGCCTTTCTTCCTCGGTCCCGGTATTGACGGTAAAGGCGAAGTTGATGGCTTTTCGGTGAATGGTGCAGACCACTGGTACACCCTTCCTGCGCATCGCGTGCGCACCATGAATAATGCGTTAGCCCAAGAGACCTTCTTGCCTGGTTGGCTGCGCGCTGTGGGTCCTGGCTGGGTGAGCTGGGGTGTTGAAAGTTTTCTCGACGAAATCGCTGATCAGCAGGGCGAGGATCCGGTTGCACTGCGCCTCAAGTTGCTCGACGCGGTAGGCAAGAATGCCGGTGATACCGCCAGTACGGTGGGTGGTGCTAAGCGCCTGGCCGCCGTCCTAAAAGACGTGACCCGTCGCGCCGAATGGGGTCGTCAAATGCCCGCTAATGAAGGCCTGGGCGTGGCTGTGGGTCATGGTCAAGAGCGCGGTATGCCGACCTGGGTTGCCTGCGTCGCGCATGTCGCGGTCGATGTGGCGTCTGGCGAGGTGGCACTCAAAAAGCTTTGGCAGACCATTGATGTGGGTACGGTTGTGAACCCTGACGGCGCGATGGCACAGGCCGAAGGTGCGGCGCTGTGGGGTGTGAGCCTTGCTTTGCATGAGGGCGCTCGCTTTAACGCTGGCGAAGTTGCGGAGCAAAACCTGGATCGTTACACGCCGCTGAGAATGCGCGACGTACCCGAGTTGGATATTTCCTTTGTCGACAGTCAGGAGTTTCCCAGTGGTTTGGGAGAACCGCCGCTCATTCCTGTTGCGCCTGCGATCGGTAATGCTGTTTTTGCAGCGACCGGTCAACGTGTGCGGAGGTTGCCAATTCGTCTCGCCTAAAGGTGAGAGTTTTAGAAGCGGGCCGATGGCCCGTTTTTTTTTGCAAAAAGAAAGTTCGCTAAACGGTAATAACTGACAGCAAATTGCAGTTGACACTTGTTACCCACGTACTTAGACTTCGCTCTCTTTTTTTCGGGATCCCTTTGCGGGTGCCGGCTTTTTAGGAGATTGCTTGTGCAGAATCAACGTATTCGAATACGCCTTAAGGCGTTCGATCACAAACTCATCGACGCTTCCACACAGGAAATCGTCGAGACTGCTCGCCGAACAGGTGCGCAGGTTCGTGGACCCATCCCGCTTCCAACGAAAAAGGAAAAGTTCACCATTCTTGTTTCACCGCACGTGAACAAGGATGCGCGTGATCAATACGAGATTCGCACGCACAAGCGACTCATGGACATTATCGAGCCAACGGAAAAAACCGTTGACGCGTTGATGAAGCTAGACCTGGCTGCGGGCGTAGAAGTCCAAATCAGCTTGGGATAGTGACAATTTAGAAGTAAGCCTGCCCAGTTCGCTGGGTGTGTAACGAGTAGGGAAAAACTTACTCGGCCATAGAGGGTTAAGCCCCGTACACGGAGAGGTTAGAACCATGACTGTGGGAATAGTCGGCCGTAAATCTGGTATGACACGAGTGTTTACCGAAGACGGTGTATCAGTACCAGTGACCGTAGTGGAAGTAGTTCCAAACCGAGTCACTCAAATCAAAGAGCAAGATACCGATGGGTATCGCGCAATTCAGGTCACAGCGGGTAGTCGCAAGGCCTCGAAAGTCAGTAAACCAGAAGCGGGCCACTTTGCTCGCGCAGGTGTCGAAGCCGGTGTGGGACTCTGGGAGTTTCGCTTGGATGGCATCGACGAGGCGTTCGAAGTGGGCGCGGAACTGACAGTTGCACGATTTGAGCAAGGCCAAAAGGTCGATGTTGCGGGTCAGTCGAAGGGTAAGGGATTTCAGGGCGGTGTTAAGCGCTGGAACTTCAGTATGCAAGACGCTACGCACGGAAACTCACTGTCGCACCGAGCACCGGGTTCACTGGGCCAATGTCAAACGCCAGGACGCGTGTTCAAAGGTAAGAAAATGGCGGGTCACATGGGTGCTGAGCGCGTTACAACACAGGGACTTGAAGTCGTTCGTGTTGACGTAGAGCGCAATCTGCTTCTCATCAAGGGTGCGGTTCCAGGTGCGCCGGGTGGTGACGTGATTGTTCGACCAACGACTAAGTCGCGTAGCTAAGGAGGCTTGCTGTGGAATTAAATGTAGTTAAGCCTGGCAAGAAAAAGCCCGGCACTGTTGAGGTCTCTGAAGCAACCTTCGCGCGTGATTACAACGAAGCGTTGATTCACCAAGTTGTGACTGCCTTCTTGGCGGGTGCACGACAGGGAACTCGCGCTCAAAAGAATCGTTCCGCGGTTGCGGGCGGTGGTAAAAAGCCCTGGCGTCAAAAGGGCACTGGTCGCGCTCGTGCGGGCACCATTCGCTCGCCCATATGGCGCAGCGGTGGAGTAACCTTCGCGGCGACCCCGCAGGATCACAGCCACAAGGTAAACAAGAAGATGTATCGCTCTGCGATGCGGTCAATTCTTTCAGAGCTTGCGCGCAGTGAGCGACTGATTGTCGTTGAGAGCATGAGTCTCGATCAGCCAAAGACAAAGCTTCTGGTTGAAGAGCTTAAGGGTTACGGGCTGGAGAACGTGTTGATCGTCGCCTCAGAGGTCGATCAAAATTTGTATTTGGCGTCGCGCAACCTACACAAAGTTGATGTTCGTGATGTTGAGGGTGTCGACCCCGTGAGTTTGATTGCTTACGACAAGGTGATGGTCACTGTCGACGCGGTTAAAAAGTTTGAGGAGGCTTTCGCATGAATCAGGAGCGTGTATTCCAGATCTTGATGGGACCTCACGTGTCAGAAAAGGCCGCAGTGGTCGCTGACACCAACAACCAGTACGTGTTTAAGGTTGCTCTTGACGCTACAAAAGCAGAGATCAAGCAGTCGGTCGAGCAGCTTTTTAAAGTGGCTGTCGACGACGTGAAGACTTTGCGCGTGAAGGGTAAGTCTAAGCGTAACCGTTTTGGTATGACCACTAAGCCAACGTGGAAGAAGGCTTACGTGCGTCTGGCGCAAGGTCAAGAGATTGACTTTGCGACGATCAATTAAGAGGTATAGCTCATGGCAGTCGTAAAAAGTAAACCGACATCACCAGGCCGTCGTCACCACGTAAGAGTGGTGAACAACGAGCTGCACAAGGGCCGTCCTTATGCGCCGCTTCTCGAGAAGAAGACGAAGACCGGCGGGCGTAACAATTTGGGCCGCATTACAACGCGCCACATCGGTGGTGGCCACAAGCATCATTATCGTATTGTCGACTTCAAGCGCATGAAAGACGGTATTCCTGCGACGGTTGAGCGTATCGAATACGACCCTAACCGTACCGCGCATATTGCGTTGTTGTTATTCGCAGACGGTGAGCGTCGCTACATCATTGCGCCAAAGGGCGTGTCGGCTGGCGAAGTTTTGTACTCCGGTGCTGCGGCGCCCATTAAAGCTGGAAATTGTTTGCCCATTCGTAACATCCCTGTGGGCGCGGTTATTCACGCGATTGAGATCAAGCCTGGAAAGGGTGCTCAGCTGGCACGATCGGCGGGTGCATCGGTTCAGTTGGTGGCACGAGAGGGCCAGTACGCCACGGTCCGTCTGCGATCGGGTGAGATGCGTAAGATTTCTGTCGACTGTCGAGCGACGTTGGGTGAAGTGTCCAATAGTGAGCACAGCCTTCGTAAGTTAGGTAAAGCGGGCGCTTCGCGCTGGCGCGGTGTTCGTCCGACCGTTCGCGGTGTGGCGATGAACCCGGTCGATCACCCGCATGGTGGTGGTGAGGGCCGAACATCAGGAGGTCGTCACCCGGTTACACCGTGGGGCGTACCGACTAAGGGTTATAAAACACGTAAGAACAAGCGAACGGACGATCTTATTGTTCGTCGTCGAAATAAGAAGTAAGGGGAGTTAGAAGATGCCACGTTCATTGAAAAAAGGCCCCTTCATCGATCTTCATCTCATGAAGAAAGTGGAGACGGCGCTTGAGAAAAACGATCGTCGACCGATCAAAACATGGTCGCGGCGTTCTATGGTCTCGCCCGACATGGTGGGTCTGACGATCGCAGTACATAACGGTCGCCAGCACGTCCCCGTTGTGATCAACGAAGACATGGTGGGTCATAAGCTTGGTGAGTTTGCGGTAACGCGAACTTTCAAGGGCCACATTGTTGACAAGAAAGCGAAGCGCTAAGGCATACGGAGAAAGATGATGGAAGTCTCAGCAAAATTGCGCGGCGCACGCATCTCGGCTCAGAAGGTGCGTTTGGTCGCTGACCAAGTCCGCGGCAAGCCGGTGGGTGAAGCCCTGACGGTGCTCGAGTTTAGTACTAAGAAAGCGGCACAGATTATCCGTAAGATCTTGAACTCGGCGATCGCTAACGCCGAGAACAACAACGGTGCTGATGTTGATGAGTTGCGTGTTGCGACGATCTTCGTGGACGAAGGTATGACCATGAAGCGAATGCGCGCGCGAGCCAAGGGTCGCGGCGACCGTATTTTTAAGCGTTCCTGCCACATCACGGTAGGCGTCGCGGACAACGAGAGTTAAGGAGAAGCCACATGGGTCAGAAGGTACATCCGACTGGTATCCGCTTAGGTGTGGTCAAAGACCACAACTCGGTTTGGTATGCAGACAGCAAGAACTATGCGTCACAGCTGATCATCGATCTTGAAGTGCGTGCGTACATCTTGAAGCGTCTGGATGCGGCGTCGGTCAGTCGCGTGATCATTGAGCGTCCTGCGCAAACAGCGCGGGTAACGATTCACACAGCACGGCCCGGCATTGTCATTGGTAAGAAGGGTGAGGACGTCGAAGTGCTGCGCAAAGAGTTGACGGCGCGCATGGGTGTTCCGGTGCACATTACGATTGAAGAGATTCGCAAGCCGGATATGGATGCGCGTCTGGTAGCACAAAATGTGGCGCAGCAATTGGAGCGTCGCGTCATGTTTCGACGGGCCATGAAGCGCGTCGTACAGAACGCAATGCGTCAAGGTGCAGAAGGAATCAAAGTGCAAGTGGGCGGGCGTTTGGGTGGTGCAGAAATTGCCCGATCAGAGTGGTACCGCGAAGGCCGAGTGCCGCTGCATACTCTCCGTGCCGACATTGACTACGCGACCTATGAGGCCCACACCACCTACGGTGTGATTGGCGTTAAGGTTTGGATTTTTAAGGGCGAGATCATCGGTGATACCGATGGCGGCCAGGAAGCGCCACGTCGCGCAACCGCCAGTTAATTGGGCGAGGACTGAAGTATGTTGCAACCCAAGCGAACGAAGTTCCGCAAAATGCAAAAAGGCCGTAATCGCGGTCTTGCAGAGCGGGGCAGTAAGGTCAGTTTTGGTGAGTACGCTCTCAAGGCGACGGGTCGAGGTCGGATCACGGCACGTCAGATTGAGGCAGCTCGTCGAACAATGACGCGTCACATCAAGCGTGGCGGAAAAATTTGGATTCGGGTTTTCCCCGACAAGCCGATTACCGGCAAGCCTCTCGAGGTTCGTCAGGGAAAGGGTAAGGGTAACGTTGAATACTGGGTAGCCCAGGTGCAGCCTGGCCGCGTTTTATACGAGGTAGAGGGTGTTTCTGAGCAGCTCGCTCGCGAGGCATTTGCACTTGCCTCAGCGAAGCTTCCAATTCAGACGGCATTTGTTAAGCGATCGGTGATGTGATGAAAGCAAGTGAATTAGTTGAGAAGTCGGTAGACGACCTGAATAAGCAGTTACTCGACTTGCGTGAAGAGCAGTTCAAGCTCCGCATGGCGTCGGCAACGGGTCAGCTTGGTCAGAGTCATTTATTGAAGCAGGCGCAGCGTGATATCGCGCGTGTAAAGACAATATTGCAGCAAAAGGCAGGTCAGTGATGGAAGCAGCTCAAAGCACAGCTCGTACGCTCCAGGGTCGCGTTGTCAGCGACAAGATGGACAAGACGATCACTGTATTAATTGAGAGGCGTGTAAAGCACCCCGTTTACGGTAAGTACATTACACGGTCGTCGAAGGTTCACGCTCACGACGAAGAGAACAAAGCCGGCATGGGTGACACCGTGTTGGTATCGGAGTCGCGTCCGCGGTCTAAAACCAAGTCATGGGCTTTGGTTGAAATTGTAGAGACAGCGACTGACATCGCTTGATTAAAGGGTTCAATGCGGCAATTTGCCGCGGTATGAGGTGGGGTAATGATTCAGACTGAATCGTATTTGGAAGTGGCAGACAACAGTGGTGCGCGTCGAGTGATGTGTATCAAGGTGTTGGGTGGCTCAAAGCGTCGTTACGCGCGTGTGGGTGACATCATCAAGGTGACTGTTAAAGAAGCGATCCCCCGCGGCAAGGTCAAGAAGGGTCAGGTGATGCGCGCAGTCGTTGTTCGGACACGAAAGGGCGTTCGTCGACCAGACGGGTCGCTGATCAAATTCGACGAAAACGCGGCGGTGTTGTTGAGCGCTTCTGATGCACCGATTGGCACTCGTATTTTTGGCCCTGTAACTCGCGAGTTACGCGGTGAGAAGTTTATGAAGATCATCTCGCTGGCGCCAGAAGTCATCTGAGCGGCCGGGGTTTAGGAGAAAAGACAATGGCAAAAATAAAGCGCGACGATGAAGTGATCGTAATTGCGGGTCGCGACAAAGGTAAGCGAGGCACTGTGCGCCAGGTATTGGATACAGGGAAGCTGATCGTTTCTGGCGTCAATATGATCAAGAAGCACACCAAGCCGAACCCGCAAGCGGGTGTTGCAGGTGGCATTATTGAGAAGGAAGCGGCAATTCAAATTTCCAACGTTGCTATTTACAACGCTGAGGCAGGTCGCGGCGATCGTGTCGGCTACAAAGTTGAAGATGGCAACAAAGTACGAATTTACAAGTCAAGCGGCGACGCGATTGAC
This sequence comes from Halieaceae bacterium, assembly GCA_018666295.1. GTDB lineage: Bacteria > Pseudomonadota > Gammaproteobacteria > Pseudomonadales > Halieaceae > Luminiphilus. The sequence goes on along the minus strand of JABIZW010000103.1, from coordinate 6,548 downwards.
GCGTAATCGAAGGCTCTCGAGGTAGCTTATAATGGCAACGCTTAAAATCAAATATCGAGAAGAGATAGCGCCCAAGCTCAAAGAAGAGCTCGGCCTGTCCAATGCGATGGAAGTTCCCCGCGTGACGAAGATCACCCTCAATATGGGTGTCGGCGAGGCGGTAGGAGATAAAAAAGTTCTCGAAAATGCGGTTTCTGATATGCAAAAGATTGCAGGTCAGAAGCCCGTGGTCACCAAGTCTCGTAAGTCGATCGCCGGATTTAAGATCCGTGACGGATGGCCCATTGGCTGTAAGGTGACGCTGCGAGATGAGCAAATGTATGAGTTTCTCGACCGATTTATTTCGATTGCGATCCCTCGAATCCGCGATTTCCGCGGTGTTAGTGGCAAGCAGTTCGATGGCCGAGGTAACTTCGCCATGGGTATCACTGAGCAGATTATTTTCCCCGAAATCGATTACGACCAAGTCGACAAGTTACGCGGCATGGACGTTGTGATTACGACTTCGGCTAAAAACGATGAGCAAGGGCGTGCTTTGTTAAGCGCCTTTAACTTCCCATTTAGAGGCTGAGGCAGAGTTATGGCTAAGAAATCGATGGTGGCCAGAGAAGACAAGCGAGCGCGGACTGTCGCGAAGTACGCGTCGAAGCGGTCCAAATTGAAAGAGATTATTGGTGATGTGAACGCGGATGACGACGCGCGCTGGGAAGCTCAGGTGGCGTTACAAAAGCTGCCGCGTAATGCCAATCCTGTGCGTCAGCGACGACGGTGCCAAATTACAGGACGGCCACACGGCGTTTACCGAAAGTTTGGTTTGTGCCGAAACAAGTTACGTGAAGCCGCAATGCGCGGTGATGTACCAGGCTTAGTTAAGTCAAGCTGGTAACGGAGACGAACGACTATGAGTATGCAAGATCCCATCAGTGACATGTTGACTCGCGTGCGCAATGCGCAAATGGCGGGGAAGAAGTTCGTCGACATGCCTGGATCAAAACTGAAAACCGCTGTTGCGCAAGTGCTTCAAGATGAAGGTTATATCGCCGGGTACAGTGTCGATGCAGGTGAGGGTAAGCCTCGGCTGAATATTGAACTTAAGTACTACAACGGCAAGCCCGTCATCGCGGAAATCGAGCGTGTCAGTAAGCCATCGCTTCGCCGCTATGCGGGTAAGGGTGGAATGCCGAGCGTCAGAAACGGGCTTGGCGTCGCGATTGTCTCAACGTCCAAGGGCGTGATGACAGATCGAGCGGCCAAGGCGCAGGGCGTTGGTGGCGAAGTACTGTGTACAGTCTTTTAACGAGTAGCGGGAGAGTCGATTCATGTCACGTGTAGCGAATAACCCCGTCAGCCTCCCTAAGGGTGTTGAGGTCAGCGTTGCTGGCACCAGCGTTTCGGTTAAGGGTGGTAAAGGGAAAATGGAAATGACGTTGACCGATGGCATCGGTGTTGAGGTCAACGGCGACGTAGCGCAGATTATCTACGATTTTGATACTAACCGTGCTATGGCGGGCACAACGCGCGCTTTGCTCAACAACCTAGTAGTGGGCGTGAGTGACGGTTGGGAAAAGAAGTTAGTGCTCAATGGTGTGGGTTATCGTGCCAAGGCATCCGGTAATACGGTGAACTTGAGTCTCGGTCTGTCACACCCTGTTGACTACGATTTGCCTGAGGGCCTGTCTGTAGAGACGCCCACTCAGACTGAAATTGTGATTCGAGGAACAGACAAGCAGGCAGTTGGCCAGGCAGCAGCGGAAATCCGCAGCTTCCGTCCGCCAGAGCCATACAAGGGCAAGGGTATCCGATACGCAGACGAGTATGTCCGGCGTAAGGAAGCCAAGAAGAAGTAACGGGTAAAGCGATGAATGATAAGACTCAGGCGCGTTTGCGCCGCGCACGCAAGTCGCGTGTTCGTATGCGTACCGCAGGAGATGTGCGTCTCAGTGTGAACCGCACTCCGCGTCACATTTATGCGCAGATCATCAACGGCGACGGCGATCGTGTGTTGGCACAGGCCTCGACCCTGGACAAGGACCTTCGTTCAGGCGCTACTGGAAATATGGAAGCGGCAGCGGCTGTTGGTAAGTTGGTTGCAGAGCGCGCGAAGGCAGCGGGTGTTACGGAAGTGGCATTTGACCGTTCGGGCTATAAGTATCACGGGCGAGTGAAAGCGCTTGCTGACGCAGCGCGTGAAGGCGGATTGGAGTTTTAAGCAATGGCAAAGGATAAGAGACAAAGCGACCAACGCACTGAGGGCGATTTTCAGGAGAAGTTGGTGCAGGTAAACCGTGTTGCCAAGACTGTAAAAGGCGGCCGCATCATGAGCTTTACGGCGCTGACCGTTGTCGGTGACGGCAAAGGGCGTGTTGGTTTTGGTCGTGGCAAGGCGCGTGAAGTACCAGTCGCGATTCAGAAGGCGATGGAAGCTGCTCGCCGAAATATGATTTCAGTCGAGCTGGTCAACGGCACACTGCAGTACCCCGTTAAGGCGCGTCATGGTGCGTCAAAGGTTTACATGCAGCCTGCCTCTGAAGGTACAGGTGTTATTGCCGGTGGTGCGATGCGCTCGGTACTCGAAATTGCCGGCGTCCAGAACGTTTTGGCGAAGTGCTACGGCTCTACGAATCCCGCTAACGTGGTACGCGCGACGTACAACGGTTTGCGCGACATGGTTTCACCAGAAGATGTTGCCGCCAAGCGCGGTAAATCAGTTGAAGAAATCTTCAGCTAAAAGGAACTAGGTGATGAGCAAAGAAATGATCAAAGTGACCTTAGTGAAAAGTTTTAATGGTCGCCTTAAGAGCCACCAGGCCTGTGTACGCGGTTTGGGTCTTCGTCGCATCGGACACACGGTTGCAGTTGAAGACACTCCATCGGTGCGTGGAATGATTAACAAGGTGAATTACCTGGTACGAATTGAGGAGCAGGCATAATGGGTGACGAACTCCGGTTAAATTCTCTCAGTCCTGCGCCGGGTGCCAAGCGTGATGCAAAGCGTGTCGGTCGTGGGATTGGTTCGGGCGTCGGTAAGACGGCGGGTCGTGGTCACAAGGGCCTTAAGGCGCGCTCAGGCGGTAAAGTCCGCGCTGGATTTGAGGGTGGTCAGATGCCGCTGCAGAAGCGTCTTCCTAAGTACGGTTTCACTTCTCGGATTAGCCGCACAACGGCGCAGGTTCGGTTGCACGAGTTAAATCGTGTTGAGGGTGAGTCTGTTGATTTGGAGGCGCTTAAGACCGCTGACCTCGTCAGAGACGACGTTCTTCGCGCTCGTGTTTTCTTATCGGGTACGATCGACAAGGCAGTGCACGTTAAAGGCTTGAAGGTCACCAAAGGGGCTCGCGAGGCGATCGAAGCCGCTGGCGGGAGCGTCGAGGCTTAATCATGGCGAATGGTATGCCATCAGCGAACAACACGGGCATGGGCGAACTGTTTCGCCGGCTACGTTTTGTTTTAATTGCTCTTGTGATCTACCGGATCGGAACGCATATTCCGGTTCCCGGTATTGATCCTGCGCAGCTCTCTGCGTTGTTTGATCAGAACCAAGGGACAATTCTCGGGCTTGCCAATGTATTCTCCGGCGGTGCGCTTGAGCGTATGAGTATTCTCGCGCTGGGTATCCTGCCTTATATTTCAGCGTCCATTATCATGCAGTTGATGACGGCGGTGACGCCAGAGCTAGACGCGATTAAGAAAGAAGGCGAGTCCGGGCGAAAGAAGATTAGCCAGTGGACGCGTTACTTAACGGTGGCACTGGCGCTGGTACAAGGTACAGGTATGACCGTGGGTCTTGCCAACCAAGGGCTGACCTACGACGCAAGCATAGGGTTTTACGTCATCGCCATTACGTCCTTAGTGACTGGCGCCGTCTTTATGATGTGGCTGGGTGAGCAGATTACAGAGAAGGGTATCGGTAACGGTATTTCGTTACTTATATTTGCCGGAATCGTTGCCGGACTTCCGCAGGCGATTGGTCAATCCTTAGAGCAAGCACGTCAGGGCGAATTGAATATTCTGATTTTGTTGGGTGTGCTCGCGCTTGCGATCATCGTGATCGCGCTGGTTGTGTTCATTGAGCGCGGTCAGCGCCGCATCACTGTGAACTACGCCAAACGTCAGCAGGGCCGTCAAATGTATCAGGCCCCAGCATCGCACTTGCCACTTAAAGTGAATATGGCGGGCGTCATTCCTGCAATTTTTGCAAGTTCCATATTGTTGTTCCCAGCCTCGGTCGCTCAATGGTTCGGCAGCTCCGACAATTCTGATTGGTTGCAAGACCTGGCGGTCGCTATTGGTCCGGGTCAGCCACTGAATATCATGCTGTTCACAGGCTTTATCGTCTTTTTCTGCTTCTTTTATACGGCGTTAATGTTTAATCCCAGTGAAGTGGCGGACAATCTTAAGCGCTCTGGCGCGTTTGTACCTGGCATTCGTCCCGGTCAGCAGACAGCAAACTACATTGACGGTGTACTCACGCGCCTCACTATTTTTGGATCTGCCTACATTGCGCTGGTCTGTCTATTACCGCAGTTCTTAGTTGTGATGTTCAACGTCCCATTTTACCTCGGTGGAACATCAATGCTGATTGTTGTGGTTGTGGTCATGGATTTCATGGCGCAAGTGCAGAGCCACTTAATGTCTCACCAGTACGACGGTGTGATGAAGAAAGCAAACCTAAGCAGCATCGGCACAGCCGGCCGACTGCGCTAGGTCTTGGGAGAGAGAAATGAAAGTTCGAGCTTCGGTAAAGAAAATTTGTCGCAACTGTAAAGTCGTCCGTCGCAATCGCGTGGTCCGTGTGATCTGTTCCAGCGACCCACGTCACAAGCAGCGTCAGGGCTAGTTTCGAAGTGAAAATTCGGGCTTCGATGTAATCGGGGCCAAAAGATGCGGTGTAAAGCCGCTCAATAATGGAGATTGGTAATGGCACGTATTGCCGGTGTAAACATCCCTGATAACAAACATGCAGTGATCTCACTGACGTACATATTTGGTGTCGGTCGCACGCAAGCGAAGCGCCTGTGTGCAGAAACAAATATTCCAGAAAGCACCAAGATTGGTGAACTTTCTGAGGCAGAGCTCGATCAGTTGCGCGGGCTGGTGTCCGACATGAACGTCGAGGGTGATTTGCGACGTGAAGTGTCAATGAACATCAAGCGATTGCTTGATCTCGGGTGCAACCGTGGTCTGCGCCACCGAAAGAGCTTGCCTCTGCGAGGGCAGCGAACAAAGACAAACGCGCGGACACGAAAGGGTCCTCGAAAGCCGATTCGTCGGTAATTAGTGGAGTGGTCCAACCACTCCTCTCACGTGTAGCTACATCCTAATTTGTAGCGATGATATAGAGACAGGAAGCGAAATGGCAAAGCAAGCCAAGAAAACGACAAAACGAAAGATTACGAAGCAGGTGGTCGATGGCGTGGCGCATGTTCACGCGTCATTTAACAACACCATCGTGACCATTACTGACCGCCAGGGTAATACCCTGAGCTGGGCGACGGCAGGGGGCTCTGGCTTCCGAGGCTCTCGCAAGTCGACTCCTTTTGCTGCGCAGGTGGCTGCTGAGCGCGCGGGAGAAGCGGCTAAAGAATACGGTCTTAAGAACCTCGATGTTCAGGTTAAGGGCCCAGGGCCTGGCCGTGAGTCGGCGGTTCGTGCACTGAACGGCTGTGGTTACAAGATTACCAACATTACTGACGTGACACCGATTCCACATAACGGTTGTCGCCCACCAAAGAAGCGTCGCGTTTAATAACGCCGTCTGAGGAAAGAGATAAATGGCTCGATATATTGGACCTAAATGTAAGCTTTCGCGTCGCGAAGGCACCGATCTTCAGCTCAAGAGTGGCGTTCGTGCGCTCGAGAGTAAATGCAAAGCGGAAACCGCACCCGGTCAGCACGGTGCGCGGCGTGGTCGTTTGTCAGATTACGGCGTTCAGTTACGTGAAAAGCAGAAGGTACGTCGTATCTACGGTGTGCTCGAGAAGCAGTTCCGCAATTATTACAAAGAGGCGGCACGTCTCAAGGGCGCGACGGGTGAAAACCTGCTGCAGCTGTTAGAGAGCCGCCTGGACAACGTCGTTTATCGTATGGGCTTTGGTTCGACGCGCTCAGAAGCGCGTCAGCTTGTCTCTCACAAAGGGATCCTGATTAACGGCCGCGTCGTCAATATTCCGTCGTATCAGGTCGCACCGGGTGATGTTGTATCGGTTCGTGAGAAAGCGAAGAAGCAGCTTCGGATTCAGTCGGCCATGGGGCTTGCAGAGCAGCGTCCAGATCCAGTGTGGATTGAGCTGAACACCGAGAAGCTTGAGGGAACGTTTAAGACGAAGCCTGAACGTCAAGATCTTCCAAGCGAAATTAACGAGAACCTGATTGTCGAACTGTACTCCAAGTAAGGTATCAGTGCGTATAGCGGTTAAACCGAATTCTTGAACGGGAAACATTATGCAAAATTCAGTTAACGAGTTTCTTACTCCACGGGTCATTAAGGTAGACGAGAAATCCACTACCCGCGCGCTCGTGACACTTGAGCCACTTGAGCGTGGTTTTGG
>JABIZW010000257.1 GCA_018666295.1 Halieaceae bacterium | reverse complement strand
GGGTACGGGCGCCTTGACCAAAGAAAAAACAGTGAGTCCTGCGACCAGCAGGACGCCCAAAAATGCGGTCAACAATTGTTTTAATGTCATCAAAACGCCGGTCCTTGTTCGAAATGACAGATCAGTAATGTGGCGGGGGCGAGTCACTTTCAGTATCACCCAAGCCCTCAATCAGAGTCGCTTGCTCCTTGAGCCGGAGACGTAACTCACCCACAGCAGCCTCCATAGACTCCAGTCGTTTATGTTGCATCAGTAATGCGGACTCAAGTTCATCGTTAGCGACCTCCAAAAATGCGATTTTTGTCTCGAGTTCGGCTGTTTCTGATTTCACGCTCGTCTCACTCACTTCTACACTCGACTCCGGGTTTAAAAACACACATTAATCCTTACCATACCAACTGTTAGACTACTCGAGCTAGGCATTAATGGACGACGCGATCGAATGAATTCAAAACAAAAAACAAGATCGGTTTACAGCACCGAACAAGGACGCCTTTGTCCACAGTGTCTTCGAGGCGTGGCCAGTTGTGTTTGTGGGGTAGATAGGCCAACCCACCAGGGAGACGGCATCGTTCGAATCAAGCGTGAAACGAAAGGTCGCGGCGGAAAGGCGGTCACGGTAATCGAGGGCCTGAGTGTTGCACCCAAAGAGCTGAAAAGTATTGCCAAAGGGCTCAAGCAGAAATGTGGCGTCGGCGGTGCTGTCAAAGACCACAACATAGAAATCCAAGGCGACCAGCGCAGCGTCTGTAAAACCGCGCTGGAAGGCCTTGGGTATACCTGCAAACTGGCAGGAGGATAAATATCAGAGGGTAATGAGCGTCTTCTGACCCGTTCGGCGGACGCCGTAGCGCGAACCGATTTGAGGTGTCAGCGACTCAGCCAAACTAACTCGATCAGAATAATGGCTGGCAAAGGTCGTTGTAAGCTCAGCAACAACTTTCGCCTGCATTTGCCGAACAACTTCGCCGCCCGCTTTCATCATAAACGGCGTCAATAACCAGCCACCGATGCCCCAAGAGAATCCGTAGCCTCGATTTAATGTTGTCGGCGCGAGGTCCAGTGCGCCGTATATGTAAAGCTGCTTATATTCGTTCGACCCGTAGCGAGACCACTCGGTCATACGCTCAACCGCACCGGCCTCCATCGCCATAAGAATAGCGTTGCCCAGCTTTCCACCGCCGATAGCATCGAAAGCAAGGGTTGCACCTGTTGCATTCACTGCGGCCGCCAACTGCTCTGCAAAATCGTCATCAGAACTGTTCACGACGTGCGCGGCTCCCTGCCCTTTCAACAAAGCAACTTGCTCTTCATTTCGAACGACATTTACCAGTGGCACCCCATCGTCTAGGCAAATACGATTGAGCATTTGCCCTAGGTTAGACGCCGCCGCCGTGTGAACGATTGCCTTGTGTCCTTCCATCTTCATGGTTTCGACAAATCCAAGTGCTGTCATAGGATTCACAAAACAAGAAGCGCCCTCTTCTGGTGTTGTGTCCTCCGCCAATGGAATGCATTGAAATACGGAAATGGTGCGATAATTTGAGTACATCTCACCGCCAAACAGGGCCACGCGCTTTCCCAGCAACGCTTGAGCTTCGGGACTTGCTCCCGCCTCAACGACCGTGCCGCACGCCTCATTGCCCACGGGCAGCCACTCATTGATTCGTGTTGCCATGGCGCGCATTGCAGGGGGCGGTACATCCAGAATAATCGACGGATGACCGTTGCGCTCAGAGGCCCGAATTGAATCGATATCAGCCGCGCCAAACATCAGTCCGAGGTCCGACGGATTTATCGGTGAGGCTTCGATCTTCACCATCACCTCCTTTTCTGAAGGCGCGGGCACATCGATGTCAAATAGCGCACACTCAATGGTGCCCTCATCGTGAACACAAGACTGCATTTGGAGACTTTTCATACGATTTTCCTAGTTGGGTAATTAAATGTTGTGGTTAATAACGATGACTACGCTCTTTGTCAGTAAGCATTCGCGCCTCTTTTTGAGCAGAAAGTCGGTATATCACGTTATACGCCAGTACGGCTCGAACATACTCGCGTGTTTCTTTAAACGGTATGGTATCGACCCATCTAGGGAGACTCATTGTTCCCTGCGTCCAGCGTCTAACGCGATTGGGGCCTGCATTGTAGGCGGCGAGCGCAAGGACACGGTTCCCGTCGTACCGTGCTATTAGATCCGCGTAGTACAGAGCACCCACCGCCACATTATAGCCGGGGCGCATTAATCGACTGCGACTGTAGCGGTAGTTGTGTTTGCGCGCAGTGAGCCGAGCAGTACTTGGTAGCAGTTGCATGAGCCCCCTCGCACCGACTTCGGACACTGCATTCGGTGCGAGGGCACTCTCGCGCCTTGCAACGGCCAAGAGCTGCTCAAATTCGAGCCCCGACTCGTCAGCGGCATTCTCAAATTCTGACTTGTAGATCACAGGGAATCTCAAATCCACTCGATGCCAGGCCTGTGCTGCAGCCGCGGCTTCTATTGCCATCGTGTGCCAGCCTTGTGAATTCGCCAGTTCGGCAAGAATCAGCGCCGCGCCAGGATCATCCAATGCAGATCTAAACTCGGTATTTGCTTCCCACTCTCGACCCAAGGCTTTCAGCTCTTGAACGCGCTCGGCGACCTCTCGGCCCACCCGCGAGTCTGAAATAAGTGCGGGTGTCTGACGTCCGAGTGTGGGAGATACACCTAAAATATCGGCCGCAAGATAGGCGTGAAAGCCCCGTCCCTTGGATAAATTTTTCAGTATTAATTCAGACTGCTCGGCTTCACCGGGTGCAGCCGCAATCACACGCCAATACTGCCACTCATCGCTCAGTCGCTTGTTGGGCGAGAGCCACTCGTAGGCCTGGCGGAACGACGTCCAGTCGGCTGTTCTTAGGGTTGACCGCAGGTAAATCTCGGTCAACTCGTCGTTCTTCAGTTCCACGAGTCGATCGGTAATCCAGGACTGCGGCGCTGCACTTTGGGCGAAAAGGCTGTGTCGCGTGATCAAACTGTGCATTTGAGCCGTCTGCTCAGCCGTGAATTCAAAGCGTGCTGCCAAGGCCTGCTTGGCTGCGAGCGCTCGACCGGGATTAATACGCGCTAAACGCGTCACTCCCATCACGGCAATATCGCGCTGCCGTCGCGTTGACCCGCGTGTTTTCTGAGTCACGCGATCCGGTCGCGCATAAATCTCGCTCAGATCCTGCAGGCTCACCAAAAGCGTCGCTGACGCAAACTTTCTCAGGTAGCGAAGTAGCGTCGTATTACGGGCATCTGCAGCGCGAAGCGCACGTTGCCAAATCACGTCATCTGACGGACCCGAGTGTCGATACCACGCCTTAAACACCGGATCACAGGCTTTTATTTGAGACTTGCCCACAGCCCAAAGACCGGTTAATAAGGCCGTCGCCGGCTCGATCTGTTGCGTCATCAGTAGCGCGTGCGCCCTGTGACAGCCTAGCTCAGTGGTCAAGTCCGTGTCGTGAGTCACCTCAATCACTGTTTTCCATTGCCGGTCTTTAACTTTGTGACGGACAAAACTGCGCAATGTTCTCAGGGCAACGGGAGAGTCGGCCGTACGCGCCAAAAACGCTTTAACAACGTCGGGCTTGGTGTGGTGTAAATCGCCTTCGATCACTAACGCGTCAAGATAAAGCGCCAGGGGGTATTCAGTGAGCTCGGCCCGCAGCCGCTCATAACGCGGACCGGCGCCCGAGCGTAACTCAGTGACGGCCAGCTCAAACTTCAGTCGATCTGCTGCACGGTCACTATCAACCTCGGCATACGCCAAAGAAGACAACAAAGCACCCAGAGACAGCAGACAAGACGCGCGGACTGTGCGAGAGTTTCGAGAGATACAACTGAACATCCTTGCGAGCATGAGGCCACCGGCCTTTATTTTCAATCGAAACCAAGAAAGCTTGCCAACTGGAGGTAGAACGCGCTTCACATGACAACAACTGACGTCCGACTCACACAATTTAGCCCGGCAGCGGGCTGTGGCTGCAAACTGTCGCCGGAAATACTCAAACGAATTTTATCACCGGTCGAAGTGGGTGCATCACCCGATCATTCCACACAGCTTTTGGTAGGAAACAGCAGTCGAGACGACGCCGCGGCTGTTGATATTGGCGGCGGGCGGGCATTGTTGAGCACCACCGACTTTTTTACGCCGATCGTTGATGACCCGTTTGAGTTTGGCCAGATTGCTGCCACTAATGCGATAAGCGATATTTATGCCATGGGTGGCACCCCCACGGTAGCCATTGCAATATTGGGCTGGCCCGTTGACACGCTCGCGCCAGAGGTAGCAAGCCTTGTCTTAACCGGCGCACGAGCAACGTGTGCGCAAGCAGGTATTGCGCTGGCCGGAGGACACAGCATCGATATCTCAGAGCCCATTTTTGGACTTGCAGTGTCTGGGCTGGTCGACATAAAAAATCTCAAACGAAATGACACTGCTCAAGCGGACGATCAGTTGTTTTTAACAAAGCCATTAGGCGTCGGTATCGTCAGTACCGCAGTCAAGCGGAATGCAGCGCGGTCGGATGATCTCGAAAGAGCCAGTGGGACCATGCGCATGCTTAACAAGGTCGGCCCTGTACTTGCAGAAATAAGTGGGGTTACGGCATTGACCGATGTAACGGGATTTGGCCTTGCAGGTCATCTCGTAGAAATTATGAGCGCCAGTGAGCTCGATGCAGAACTGAGTTACTCGCGAATTCCAAGGCTTCCCAACCTTGAGGGCTACATCGATCAGGACTGCGTCCCCGGGGGGACACATCGGAACTATGCATCGGTGAAGCAACACTTACCCAAACTTGATGATCATCAAAAAGCGATTTTATGTGACCCCCAAACCAGCGGTGGGCTTCTAGTATCCGTTCGACCAGAGTCGGTCGATGCAGTGACCACAGTATTGCGTGAAATGGGTCTCCCTTGTGAGCCGATAGGCCGTCTCTGCAGGCAGTCAGGTGTCGATTCAGTATTAACGTTGCATGAATAATCATACGACGGACCGGATTACTCAGGCCCAGTTCGCATCGCTTTTGATCAGCGGCCGCCAACTGATCGACATGAGGGCGCCCATCGAATTTTCACGGGGCAGCTTTCCCTCAGCGGTCAATCTTCCATTGATGACCGACGATGAGCGCGCGCGCGTTGGAACATGTTACGCACAGCACGGCGAGGTCGCCGCCATCGCTCTGGGCCATGAACTTGTCTCGGGTAAGTCCAAGGAAGCCCGCATCGCGCTATGGGTTGCTGCCACAATACGAGATCCGGACTCCGTGCTCTATTGCTTGCGCGGAGGGCTTCGATCGCAAACCGCCCAGTCTTGGCTTGCAGAAGTCGATGTTAAGGTACCGATCATTGACGGCGGGTATAAAGCACTTCGACGTTTTCTGATCGACACGTTCGACACGCAACTTAAGCACACACAGGCCGTAGTTTTAGGCGGGAAAACCGGATCTGCTAAAACATCGCTTTTAGTCACCTCAGACGACGGATCTCGCCTCCCCTGTATCGATCTAGAGGGACTGGCTCACCACAGGGGTAGCGCGTTTGGCCGGCGAATAGTACCTCAGCCCACGCAAATCAACTTTGAAAACCAGATCTCTCTTGCGCTCTTAAAACTCCACCATAACGAGCAAAAAACCATTGCTTTGGAGGACGAAAGTCGTCTGATCGGTCGTTGTGCGCTGCCATTAAACCTACAAGCGAAGATGCGAGAGTCACCGCTTGTTGTTGTTGAGGCGACACTTCTCGAGCGTGTGCACCATTCTTGGGAAAACTATATTCTGAGTAACTATGAGGAACACCTGAAAGAGGCAGGATCAAAAGATCTGGCATTTATTGCCTTTTCCGAATCGCTGCGAGCCAGTCTGAGCAACATCAGAAAACGCTTGGGCAATCCGCGCTTCGAACAATTGTCCGAGGTCCTAGAACAGGCCTTAACCGCGCACGACTCAGGCAACCCTGAGCCGCACAAGGAATGGATCGAAATACTGTTAAGAGACTACTACGACCCCATGTACGACTATCAGCTGAAATCTAAGCAGCGCGAAGTCATTTACCGTGGGGATTTCAAGGGCGTACGCGAATTCCTTTTGGATCGCACGCTTAGGCGCGCGTAAAGACTGACAGAATTTCCATGTGGGGTGTTTGGGGAAACATGTCTAACCCACGCGCCTCTTGAGGCGACAAACCGCACTCCGATAAAAACCCACAATCGCGCTCCCAGGTAGCCAAATCACAAGCGATGTAGACGACCCAGCGGGCATTGGAGAACAGCGTCGTCAACGCCGCTCGCTCCTTTAATCCTTCGCGGGGAGGATCCAACACCACACCCAGACGGCCGTTAACATTAGGCACTAAGGTACGTATGTCGGACTCAGAAAAAAGATTCGCTCGAATCCCTGTCACGCCCCTAAGGCCTTGCGCTGTCAATTGGGCAATAGAGGCATCGTCGCCCTCTACGGCGACAATATGAGACGCGGAAGTCTCGGCAAGAACCTTGGTGAAATTACCCGAACCACAGAATAATTCGACGATAGAATCGACTTCATCTAACTCGAAAATACAATCCTTTAACCAATTGATAATAAACGTATTTTGATCCGAGTTTCCCTGCCGAAAGGGTTGTCGCTGATCGATCATAACGCGCTCACGCTCGTCATCAATGTCGATCGTTGTCCACTGTCGCTTCTTACTCGGCGTCCATGCCGAATTCGGTAGTGCTGTCCGCAATGCGCGAAGCTTGCGATTGTTGATGGGCGTTAAAATGGGACACTCGGCGATGTCGGCAATATCATGAGTCTCCCGAGCCACATATCCAAGGGCCTTGCCGTCTGATTTAAATTGAGCGCGATTTCGATATTCAAAGGGCCTCGGGGCAATTGCAAAATCGCGTTTTGCTTCAACGTGTCCAAGCCGCAGCAAGCTGCGTTCAAGGCGACGATGCTTTTGTTCAACTTGCGCGTCGTAATCCACAAACATCCACGGGCAGCCCCCGCAGACACCAGCGCTGTGTGATGCGCACCGCGGTAGGATCCGGCTTGGTGAAGCCTCTAAAATCTCATCTACGCGAACAGTGACGTCACGGCCAGTGCGTTTCCTGGTGAGCTGAAGTACTTCGCCTGGCCACACACCTGCGACGAATAAAACCTGACCATCCGGTGCCTCAATAATGCCTTTGCCGTCGCTGCTGACATCACGCACGGTCGCGCTAAAGCTGTCCGCCACCGAAGGAACAGCCCTACCCGCTGTTTTTGAGCGTCGCGATAATTTTCCTGAATTAAATCTTACGTTGCGCTTGGACACGTCATGGCTCGACTAAGGCAGTGACACCGACTCATTGATTCGTCAACCTAGGTCACCGCCCAGGTCTTGCTCGTCGCACGGTGATATTACGATATGGCGCCGCTGGCAGGGATCGAACCTGCGACCTTTCGCTTAGGAGGCAAACGCTCTTCCAACTGAGCTACAACGGCAAGCCGTAAGTCTAGGTCAGCCAGCAATAAAACTCTATTCGTCTGTGTCGGTTATCGAGTTAATGCGGAATAATTAGGCTGATCGATCTGCAGCTGCCCGGCCACCGTGTTTCGTAGGTGATCGGTTAAAGCGTCATCAGGCAAGTGGGTACCCGATCGGAGCATTTCTACCAAACGCCAACGGAGTGCGTCTAAGTCCCCTTCCCCAAACAACCCCTTTAACCGGAAGTGCTCCGCCGAAATCAGGTCAGGCCCGAGCGCCAGCTCGCGCTCCGCAATAGCAAGTGCGTTGACGGCCACACGAATTAAAAACTTATCGGCACCCTGAAATACAGGTGCAACCCCGTCCAGCAGATGCCCTCTGACCGCGCCAATTAATTCCTGCGTTTGGGGCAGATTCGCGTCACTCCCACTCTGTTGTAGCGTCTCAAAAGACCCTGGAATCAACAAACGCGCGCAGTCCATTTGCGCCTCAGAGCTTCGCCGACCAATGACCGGCCGTTCAACAGAAGGCGTCTCCCCGGTCCGCCACGTATTCGCCATTCCAAGCGTCGTTATCGACCACCAGAAAGACCCAAATACCTCCCAGAACAATAATGATGCGGTGTCGACAGATACGCCCGAGACAGACTCATAACCCAACACCAAGTCACTGGATGCTCCAAAACCACCGACAGCAAGGTCTCGCTGACCGAACCGCCATGAGTTCACACAAAGCCACCCAAGATCACGCATCGGATCACCCATGTGGCACAGCTCCCAATCGAGAACCGCGCGAATACCGGTCTTTGAGACCATCAGATTACCGTTGCGGAAGTCTCCGTGCACCAAGCATTGCGTAACGGTTGTCGGTAGGTGGCTCAACAACCATTGCGCGGTAAAGTCGATCATGGGCTGCGGTGTATTGAGCGCGATATAGGCGTCCCATGTCTCGCGCACCAACACTTCAGGCGAAACACAGTGGAGCACCCGTCTCAAGGAATGAGGAACAGGTAACGCATGGATCTTAGCCAATGTCTGCCCACATTCGTAAGCCAGCGTTGCTCTCATCTCCGCAAGCTCAGGCAATTTTACAATCCGGTGCCCCAAGGTTTCACCCTCGAGCCATTCCATAAGGTAGCCCTCACCCAGATCGTGCCTTGGCTCGAGTTCACAAATCACATTAGGTACGGGAACGCCGGCTGATTGAGCAAGTCGCAAAAGAGCCACCTCAGCACTCGTGCTCAACTGACCTTGAGAACCCGCCACAAGTCCCGGTTGCGCGCGTCGCAAGGCATAGTCGCGCTGGACACCGTCGCGCGAGCGGGTACGCACTCGAAAGGTCTGCTGAGAAGCACCTGCCGTCAGTTGATCCACACCCCCAACGCTGGACCCAGGAAACTGCTGATCAATAAACTGACTGAGGCGCTCTTCAAATTGCGGGTCTACCGCCATTAACTGACACCCTTCGGTTTTTGTTGGCTCATAAACCCAAACATGTAGCCGGCGATACGGCGCTTTTGAATCTCATCGGCACCCTCGGTAATACGATAACGCCGATGATGTCGGTAGATATGTTCAAATGGTTTGTACCTTGAATAACCCAATCCACCGTGCACTTGCATCGCAGTATCCGCCGCCTCACAGCACAACTGATTGGCTTGATAGTTACACATAGACACCTTATCTGAGACGGAAAACGCACCGTCCCGATCCATGAGCCACGCTGTTTTATGAATAAGCGCTCTGAGCATCTCGCACCGCGCCTGAAGATCGACCAACGGAAATTGTATAGCCTGGTTCGTCGCCAGGGCTTTACCAAACGGTTTTCGATATTTAGCGTACTCAACGGCCTCGTTCACACAATACTGCGCGGCGCCTAAACTCGACGCCGCTTGTCGAATCCGGTTTTCATTGAAAAAGTGCTGTACCACCTGCAGGCCCCGACCCGCGCCTGCGAAAATTGCCGCATCGGGTACACGTACGTTTGTGAATCGAACCCGCGCATGGTCTGACGGCATGTTGAAAGTCCAGAGATACTCCTCGATATCCACACCCGGTGAGTCCATCGGCACCAAAAAGGCAGTGATGCCCAAGGCATCACCAGCATCACCCGAGGTTCGGGCCATAACCATATCGCTGTGCGCTGTGTGAACGCCCGTATTCCACGTTTTGACGCCATTGATAATCCAATCATCACCATCGCGTGTGGCAACCGTCTCCATATGCGTTGCATCAGACCCGTGGTCCGGCTCAGTGATACCGAAAGCAAAGCCTTGTGTCGCTGTCTTAAGCCCGGGTAACCATGCGGCCTGCTGTTCAGGCGTCCCGTACTCGAGCATCAGCAACAGTCCTATATTGTTGCCCACGACCGAGTGCTCGTTTTGCAAATCGTTGTGCAAACCAAGTCCCTTAGCCGCGAGATGTTCTCTGATAATGGCCATGCCAAGGTTGCTGCCGTTCCTGCCTCCATGCTCCTTTGGAAAGGGATAGCTGAAAATTCCTGCGGCGATCGCGCGTTGCTTTGCAACCGCCAATAATGCCTCCCAGTCCTTATTGGGGAGCCCTTGTCGGTCCCAGTCGGTTCGCGCATCTTCACGCCGATGATCAAAGAATCGGATATTGTCGTCGGCCCCTTCCAAGGGTTTTATGTGTTCTTCAATAAACGCATCGACTTCCCCTAGAAAGTGTTGGATATCTTCTGGAATATCAAAGTTCATAAGACGCCGGTCTATCGTTAGTATTTAACTGTCACGTTACGATCGAACGCACGAGAACTCAATGCTTAGGCGGGATAGCCTAATACGCAGGCGTCTTGCGTCACCCATCGATTCAGCGCGCGCAGTTAAGGGCGCGGATCCGGGTTGACAGCACGCCCGGCTTTGGGCAGAAATAACGTTGCGTATTCGCCAATACAGGGACGGTCTATGACCTACGATCTAATTATAAAGGGCGGCACCGTCGTTGATGGTTTAGGTGCCGAACCTTTTATCGGAGATGTCGCCGTTATAGGCCATCATATTGCAGCCGTCGGACATGACCTCGGCGATGCCAAATCGGTTGTCGATGCAACGGGTTGCTACGTCGCGCCGGGCTTTGTCGATATCCACACTCACTACGATGGACAGGCGACTTGGGATCCGGAGATGGCCCCATCCTCATGGCATGGGGTCACGACCGTCGTCATGGGAAATTGTGGTGTGGGCTTCGCGCCCGCCGCGCCCGATCGACACGACTGGCTCATTGGTCTTATGGAAGGCGTTGAGGACATTCCGGGCTCCGCACTCTCTGAGGGTATGAGCTGGAACTGGGAGAGCTTCCCTGAGTACCTCGATGCACTCGAAGAATTGCCGCGTGCCATCGATGTGGCGACCCAAGTCCCTCACGGAGCGGTTAGAGCTTATGTTATGGGTGATCGAGGCGCGGGCAACGAGGCACCTACCGGTTCCGACATCGATGCTATGGCCTGTATCGTTGAAGAAGGACTGCGGGCTGGCGCACTGGGATTCTCAACATCGAGGACCGTTCTGCACAAATCTATAGAGGGCGAATTGGTCCCGGGCACAACCGCTGATCCTGAAGAACTGATCGGCATTGCTCGTGGCATGGCGAAGGCGGGTCATGGCGTTTTCGAGATGTCCAGTGATCTCGTCCCAGAGTGGAACGAGTTTGATTGGATGGGTGACATGAGCAGAGAAACAGGTCTCCCGGTCACATTCACTGCGCTGCAATCACCCGTGAAAGCGATGAACCTCGATGATCAGCTGGCAAAAATGCGCAGTCAAAACGCCCAAGGCGCCAATATACTCGCTCAGATTGCGATGCGCGGCACAGGCTTGATTTTGGGATGGCGTACGTCATTTAACCCCTTTTCGTTTAAGCCTAGCTGGGCAGAGGTCGCCGCACTTAACGAGGCCGATCAAGTCGCAAAATTGGCCGATCCCGCGTTTAAAAACAAGCTTCTGAGCGAAACATCTGTTTATCCCGAAAGTGATCTTCAGTTTCTGGGCCAACTCATGGCTGAAGGATTCGAGATGCAGTATGCACTGACGGATGACTTCAATTACGAACCGACAAAAGAGCAATCCATTGCACATTTGGCGGCAGTAGATGGCGCTTCAGGCGCTGAATATGCCTACGACTTGATGACCAGTAACAATGGAACAGGTCTGATTTACTTTCCGCTTCTCAACTATGCCGATGGTGATTTGAAGTTCCTTGAGCCTATTCTTCAGTCTGACGACTGCATTAACTCCCTCTCTGACGGTGGTGCGCATTGCGGGACGATTTGTGATGCAGCGTCACCAACATTCATGTTGCAACATTGGGTTCGCGATCGTGACGGATTTAGGCTGAGTTTGAGTGACGCTATAAAACGCCAATGCGCTGATACTGCGAAGGTTTATGGACTTCATGATCGCGGCGTACTGGCGCGTGGCTACCTCGCAGATATTAATATTATCGAGCTCGAAAATATTGCTATGAGCAAGCCGTGGGTCGCCAATGATTTGCCCGCAGGTGGGAAGCGTTTGCTGCAGTCGTCTTCAGGATACCGAGCGACCTTTAAGTCCGGTGTGCAAACGTTCGACAATGGACGCTATCTTGGGGCGACACCGGGAGTCCTCATACGTGGTCCGCAGAGCGCGCCTTGAGTCGGCAATCGGCGGACTAAAAATGAGGCGCGACAATCTCCATCCGCAGTCCGTTGTCATCTGAAGGTCCATTCTGCGGAAGCACAATGCGCCTATCGGGTGCGCGTTCTGCGGTCAGCAGACAAACGAGCGCATCAATAAAGTCGTCTGGTAGAACCTCTTTTCTAGGATAAGTCGCAAGCCCTTGTGATAGCGCGCTTTCGACATTTCCGAGCTCGTGCAGCAGTAATAGACGCGCAGCACGACCCTCCTCGGTCTTCTTACTCGCCTTCAGGGCAATACCACCGTTCAAGCATGCGAAGGCCACCTCGGGATGGCACTCGCGCCAGACCCCTTTTCGCTTGGGCTGTCCAAGCCAGCTGTCCAATTCTCTTATTTTTGGGAACAAGTAAAAAGATTGCTTGCTCAAGCCTTTACCCGAGAGTGTTCTGGATAACGCGTTCGCCTCAGCATAGTCGGTGCAGCGTGCGACCTCCCGCGCTGGCACTCCAAATACGCTCGAAGACCGGTACGGGCGCAATTGCGCTCGTGCAAGAGCGTCACAGTGTCGAGTCCCACCGTCGCGCAACAAGCCAATCGGCATGTCGATCATTACGCTCGCATCTGATGTCAAAGCATCATTCACGGACGGCAAATCCGCCCGCGTCTCAAATTGAATTTCGCCGTCGACCCGGAAGGCCATCACCCAGCCACTTCGACACCCGTCAATACCCAACGCCGTCCTTGGCGCGAAATTGAGCCGACGCTCTGTGACTGACGCCCGATCGGCGTCCGACTGGTTATCATTACCTGCGCTTAGGTTTGTCACCGAGAAAGGCTCCCGCAATCACTCAAACTCGAGTAACTTGCACCGGCATGTGGGAGTAACCACGCACAAAATTGTTACAGATTCGGGTCGGCGGACCCATGAGCGTTATGTGCTTAAAGCGGTCGAGCGCCTCCTCCCAAACGATGCGCAACTGCATTTCTGCTAAACGATTGCCCATACACCGGTGGATACCAAACCCGAAAGAGGCATGGTTTCGGACCGAGTCACGATCCACGAGAAAGGTGTCGGGATTGGTAATTACTGTCGCATCGCGGTTTGCAGAGCAATACCACAATACGACCTTATCGCCCTTTTTCATCGTATGCCCCTTGAACTGAGTGTCGCGGGTCACTGTTCGACGCATGTGGGGCAGCGGGGTTTGAAAGCGAATAATTTCCGACACCATTGAGGGGATTAGACGTCGGTCTGACCTCACCTTTTCAAACTGCTCGGGATATTCGTTGAGAAACAAGACGCCACCCGACATCGAGTTTCGCGTAGTGTCATTACCACCGACAATCAGCAACATCAGATTGCCTGCGTAGTTCAACGGATCATCCACCATATTCGCCGTATTCGGGTCTCTCTGCAGCAGTCGTATCAAGTCAAAGGATTCTTGGTCATCCCCCTTTCGCTCGTGCCAAAGCTGAGTAAAGATGCCCAGAAACTCCTCAATGACTAAGAGCCGTTCTTCACGACTCAACCCGGTCCCGGCCGTCATTCGCTCGTCTGACGTGATCGCGTCTGACCACTCGGATAGCTTTTCACGCAGGTCCCAAGGAAAATCAAATAGCGTGGCCAGCATCTGCGTCGTCAGATTACGCGACACCAACTCTACCCAATCAAAGGTCTCTCCCTCAGGAAGACTATCAAGCGCCTCGCCCGTGCGCTTTCGAATCAGCGCTTCAAATTCTAGAAGATTTTTCGGTGCAACCACCGGCTGTACCGCGCGCCTTTGTATATCGTGCTGCGGCTGGTCCATCGCGATAAACGAGGGCGCTCGACGCTCATCGGGCGGATCAATGATTGCAATCGTAGGCTCTGAAGAAAACGTCTCAGTGTCTTTTTCAACAGCGACAATGTCCTCAAAGCGCGTGATCGACCAGAACGGTCCCGCTGGACTTTTAGCTTGAAAGTGGATCGGCGACTCACGGCGCAGACGCTCGAAAAGTGGCTGCCAGCTGTCGAGTTCAAAACGGCGCGGATCCGAAACATCGAGTTCGCTCAGCGGCGTCGTGTGCGGGTCAGCTAAATGTCCCTTGTCCCCTGCAGCCATATGTGTGCCCCGTCGCTCACATTTGGAATTCAGGGAGCTTGACGATCATATTGCCCATGCTATCGCTCACCTGTAACTGGCAGCTCAGACGTGAGTTGCTCTCTCGATCGGGCCGAAGGCCCAGCATTGACTCCTCCTGGGGATCAACCGCTGGGAGCGGACCTGCTGACTCCTCAACAAAGCAGTGACAGGTCCCACAGACAGCACCGCCGCCACAATCGGCGTCGATCCCAGGGATATCGTACTTCATTGCAACTTCCATAATGCTCATGCCGTCATCGGCATCCACTTCGTGCTCAGTTCCATCAAACTCAATGAACTTTATTACTGGCATTGCCTATCCCTTAATCAAATCTATATTTCGCCGCGAATTGTGAATTAAATCCACGCATTAGGCTAGTGCTGACACACTCGGTTAAACCTATCGACGACCCACCAGGCGCAATAGTGTATCTCTCAACAAGCGAGACCGTAAAAAAGGATCTAACCAGCGATATAAGCGACCCGAGATAATGACGGACTGTCCTTTGTCACACGCCGTCAGCCCCTCACGCACCACCGTAGTTGCGTCGTACCAAATCCATGACGGTGACGTCATTTTTTCGTCCATAAGTCCAGCCACAGCGTGAAACTCAGTATGCGTAAACCCCGGGCACAAGGCGGTCACCTTGACACCGTCGTCTCTAACAGCCAGGTTAAGTTCCTCGGAGAGTGCGATCACATAGGCCTTAGCAGGTCCGTAATTTCCACTGTCAGAACTGGGGAAACGTCCTGCGACCGAGGCGACGTTAACCACCCATCCCACGCCACGGCTTTGCATTTGAGGGATGAGCCGACTACAGAGTTCAGCGACCGTCTTCATCATCAACTGCTCAAATGCGCGCTGCTCACTAAATTCGGTCAGACTTAATAAATGGGGACCCGCAATACCCGCGTTGTTGATCAGCACATCAACCGTGAGTCCCAGTGCCTCAATGCGCTCACAAAGGGCTCCGGGAGAATCGGCCAAGCTCAGATCCTGTTCAATAATAGTCGATGAAGTACTGAGCGATGCCGCTAGTGCTTGCAGCTTTTTCCCGCGTCGCGCGACTAAAATAAAATGATCGACCCTGCCGTCTAATTGACGCGCGAACTCCAATCCAAGCCCAGAGGAGGCGCCGGTGATGAGTGCTGTTCCGTTCATGTGGGATTCCTACCGGATACGCTCGCAGGTAAAGCCATGTCGGGGAAAATGGATATGACACAGGCCCACGTCTTCCGAGCGTCTTGCGATAATAATGCGCTCAGTACTTAAGCTCACCAGCGTTCCGGTAACCGGAACACGCCCAGTATCTGTGGGCGTCACAGTGACCCACTCGCCCACGTCTTCGTGCTCAATATCCACCGTCGGAAGCGACCGAGGATCTTGCACTTTCGCAATTTCGAGCGCGTCTGAGGCTTCAACATCAGCGTAATCACCCCAGCCGAGCGCGTCCATCCTTGTCATCCAGGACCGAACAGTCTCAGGTATCTGATGTGGTTTGATACTTTTAAAACCTTGGGCTAAAAAAATCGGGTGATAACAGCAGAAATCACTGAGGCTAGGCGACGCGCCACTAACATAGCGCTTACCCATGAGCTGACGCTCCAAATCATCTAGAAATTCTCGGAAAACGCGTTTTGCGGCAGCCGGACTCTGCCCAGCAGGCTTATGGCCTGCAGAGAACGATGCGCGGTCCTTGGCAAACGCCATCATCCCCTTTAATCCAAGCATCCATGCCAAACCTAATGCCGTTTTAAGTGGTGGATTTTGGCGAATTGCAGCAAAAAAAACATCAGTCTCTGCCCGCTGCGCCAATGCCTGCGACGCTTCATTACAGGCCGCTAGGGTCTGTTTAGACCGACCGATTATCTCTTCGCTGATAATCGCCGTATCGCAAAATATATCAGCGCCGATCTGCATCACGGGTATCCGACGATAACCCCCAGCAAGCAGCGCAAGTGTATTTCTAGGTGGCTGAATAGCAACCTCCACGGAGCGCCACGGCACGTCGAGACAGCTGGCAAGCAAGCGCACTTTTTCAGCATAGGGGGATGCCGGGTAATGATAAAGAATCAAGTCGTTCTCAGACATACCGCTGACCTGTTGGAGGATGTGCTGAGAGCTTAGTGTCCTTGCGTGCGAATTACTACTGGCCCAGCGCGTCCCGAATACTCTGAGTCACCGCGTCGACCGCACCCACGCCATGAATACGATGGTACTGCGGACCTTCAAGTGCACTGTAAAAACCAACCAGTGGCCGCGTCTGACTCTCGTAAACACTAAGGCGATGACGAACTGTCGCCTCAGCATCGTCATTTCGCTGGATTAGGGGCTCACCGGTCAGGTCATCGAGTCCATCTTGTTTTGGCGGGTTGTGCTCAATGTGATAAATGCGCCCACTGCCCGGATGCACACGACGCCCACTCATGCGGGAGACTATTTCTTCGTGGTCAACGTCGATTTCTATGACTTGATCAATATCGATGTTCGCCTCGACCATCGCTTCGGCTTGCGGGATGGTTCTCGGAAACCCGTCAAGGAGACAGCCATTTTCACAGTCAGGCTCCTCTAATCGAACTTTCACCAACCCAATGATAATGTCATCGGAGACTAAGCCACCTTCATCCATAATCACCTTTGCTTTTTTCCCAAGCTCCGTGCCTGCCTTTACCGCAGCCCGAAGCATGTCACCGGTACTGATTTGAGGGATACCGAAGTGATCGCACAAAAAGGCGGCTTGGGTCCCTTTGCCGGCGCCTGGAGCACCCAGAAGAATAATACGCATGTTGTCCCTATTTGCTGATATCAGGCCGTATCACAGCCCAAGAGCGAGAAAATACACACCGAGAGCAGACCTTACAAGTTATCTCGACCGCTCTTTACGCTTTGCTTCTTGCCAACGCGCGTCAAGACGCTGGATATTTTCCTCGCCCAATCGGCTCCCATCGGCGAGTGCATCGCCTTCGGCCGTCCTCACCCGCGCCTCAAAACGTCTATTTGATTTGCGAAGCGCAGCCTCAGAATCCACCTTCAAATGCCTCGCCATATTGACGACGGTAAACAGTACGTCGCCCAGTTCACTTTCGATCTCTTGTGTTACACCTAATTCGATTGCGCACGAGAGCTCATCGAGCTCTTCAGTGAGCTTGAGTGAAATGGCCTTTAGTGTATCGAAATCAAAGCCCACACCGCTCGCGCGTTTT
>JABIZW010000149.1 GCA_018666295.1 Halieaceae bacterium | reverse complement strand
CATGCCGCCGGTCGAGGTTCCCGCGACTAAGTTGCCAGCTTTGTCGAGGACCACAACGCCCACCGTACCGAACTTGTAATCCGCCTCGGGCTCAACACCCGCAAACTCGTCAGCCTTGTAAGCCTCTAGGGCTTTGCGGCGGCGCTCAGTGCCAAAATAGTCGGGGTCTACCGACTCGACTCCCTTCGCTTTTGCAAAGGCTTCAGCCCCTTTTGCGGCCAACATGACATGGGGAGAGTCCTCCATGACAGTCCGCGCCAGCGCAATGGGCGACTTGATCGTCGTAACCCCCGCCACAGCGCCTGCTTCCAACGTCTCGCCGTGCATAATCGAGGCGTCTAGTTCGTGGCGCCCATCCCAGGTGTAGACAGCCCCCTTGCCTGCATTAAAGAGCGGAGAGTCTTCCATTTTCTGGATCACGTTGACGACAACGTCCAGTCCCGGATGTCCTGCCGCCAACTGGCGGTGCCCATCAGTGATGGCGGCCTCAAGAAACACACGATAGGTGGCCTCAAGTTCAGCACTCATTTTGCCTCGCTCTATGGTGCCAGCTCCCCCGTGCAGCGCAATCGCAACCGGCGAACTCTCAGCGACCGCCATCGTCGACACCATCCAAAAACACATTAACAACCATCGCATGATCACTCCCCATCATTTCGAAATACACTGCCCGCCTTCATTACAAAGCTGGGACGCTCTAACACGGTGACGTCGGTCAGCGGATTGGCATCAAACGCGACAATATCGGCGTGAAATCCAGCTGCAATTTGCCCGAGGCTGTCTTCGACCCGCAACAACGATGCAGCATTGACCGTCGCTGACTGAATGGCGGCCATCACCGGCATGCCCGCCTCGACCATGAAGCGGAACTCCTTGCCGTTTGCGCCGTGTGGCGACACACCTGAATCGGTACCAAATGCAATTTTCACACCCGCTTTATACGCCTGTGCAAACGTGTCTTGTATTTGAGGACCAATGGCCGCCGCTTTGGGTCGCACAACAGCCGGGAGTTTGCCGTCCATCGTTGCAAGATCACCAACCCATTTACCGGCAGAGATCGTAGGGACATACCACGTGCCCTGACTGAGCATGAGTCCCATTGCTTCATCGTCCATGTAGGTGCCGTGCTCCACGGAATCGACGCCCGCCCTAATGGCGCGTTTCATACCCAGTGCCCCGTGTGCGTGAACCGCCACAACAAAGCCATAATCTTTCGCAGCTGACATGACCGCCGACAGTTCTTGGTCAGTAAACTGTGGGTTATCGCCACTTTTAGCGAGTGACAAAACACCTCCCGTCACCGTCAATTTGACAACGTCGCTACCGTCTTTATAGCGCTGCCTGACCGCTTTGTAAGCGTCCTCAGGGCCATTCAAAACGCCCTCTTTGGGACCCGGATCACCGCGCAAATCAGTCCTGATGCCGTTTGTAGGATCCGCGTGACCTCCCGTGGTGGCGAGCGACTTACCCGCCGCAAAAATACGCGGACCGGCGACGATGTTTTTTTCAATCGCATCACGCAGTGCAAAAATAGCCTCTATGTCGCCCGCACCCAAATCACGCACCGTGGTGAATCCAGCGTTTAAGGTTCGTCGCGCATAGACCGTCGAGCGTAATGCAATGTCGGCTGAATTCATAAAGAACTCCTCCGAGTAGCTCGCAGGGGGATTCAACTCACCATCCAGATGAACGTGCATATCCATGAATCCTGGCGACACGTACGCGTCGCGCAGGTTAATTACATTCGCATCGGCCACATCAACAAAGCCCTTTTGCACCGAGAGAATCCGCCCGCCCTCAATGATAATTGTCTGCTGCTCAGCAACTTCGCCGCGCTTTGTATCAAACAGAAACCCTGCGTGAATGACAGTCGCTGCGCTCGCTGTATATGTGACAAAAAGGGCGACCAGCCCAAGCATTAGTCTCTTCATCATGACCCCTTTATAGTGACAGTTCAGTGTTGACGATAGCCCTAAAAACCATCGACAGCCAGTGACCTCAGTAAAACTCGGGAAATAAACTTCGGCCTGCGCGAGTCACTCGATTTTAACGCGCCTCATATGATTTTCGCGCGTCCGCAACCCGTAAGATCCGATAGGTATTGTTCATTAATACTGATCTAATCTAACTTCCCTGACGCGTTCGGGTTACTCTAAGCACCCATCAGTCTAGGGTGGAAAAAAGCAGTGGTTTAACACCTGCCTAGTCCGGATAAGGGGCTGTCAAGAGTGTGCTCGGAGCATTATCCGAGGTGTCACGGATTGTCAGCGAGTCACATGGTCATTGTGAAGGACCAGTGAAACCGAAATAATAGAGCGCCAAGGTTTCCTGCTTTCGAGAGGCCTTGGCACACAAGCGGTCTGTAGATAGATAAACAGCATGGTTACAGGGTCAGACACAAGCCAACACACGCCAATGATGCGCCAGTTTTTGGCGATAAAAAGTGCGCATCCTAGCGAGCTCTTGTTCTATCGAATGGGCGACTTTTACGAGCTCTTTTACGACGACGCTGAAATCGCGGCACCTGTATTAGACATCACACTGACCTCGAGAGGCCAGTCTGCCGGCGCCCCCATACCTATGGCAGGCGTGCCCTTCCATGCCGCTGAGGGCTATTTAGCCCGACTGGTTCGTGCGGGGTTTTCGGTTGCGATCGCAGAGCAAATCGGCGACCCCGCCGAATCTAAGGGACCTGTTGAGCGCAAGGTTGTTCGCATTGTCACCCCAGGCACACTAACCGACGAGTCTTTACTCGATGCCAGCGGCGATTCTCTGATCGTCGCTCTGTATCGATTTCAGCTGCGGTGCGGGATTGCCTGGATGGACGTCAGTAGTGGCCGATTTTTAGTCACCGAAGTCGAAAATGACGAGGCGCTGGGCGCAGAGTTGCAACGATTATCGCCCGCCGAGTTACTCGTGCCCGAAGACGCCAGTCTGCCGCCTCTGGGCGATCACGTCGCTATTCGCAGACTACCCCAGTGGCAATTCGACGAAGAAAGTGCGCGCCAAGCACTGAATCGGCAATTTCAAACGCGTGATCTCAGTGGGTTTGGCTGCGACGAGCTGTCCCTTGCTGTCTCAGCAGCAGGCTGTTTGCTTGACTATGTCAAAGACACGCAGCGCAATGAACTCCCGCACCTGGTCTCAATCAGTCACGAGCGCCAAAGCGACACCGTCATCCTAGATGCGGCCACACGTCGAAATCTTGAGATTGACCGAAACATTCATGGTGGAGAGGACAACACCCTGTTTGCGGTTTATAACTCGACCATTACCGCGATGGGGACACGACATCTGCGACGGTGGCTACATCGACCCGTGTGTTTAAGGGAAGAGCTTGATGCCCGCCTCAACAGCGTCGAACGCCTTCGTCAAGACTACAGCTATGAGCCAACACGCCGGCAACTTAAGCCTATTGCAGACCTTGAACGAATTTTATCGCGAGTGGCACTTCGTTCTGCACGACCTCGTGATCTTACAAGGCTACGGGACAGCTTGTGGGCCTTACCCGAGCTCGTTTCGACATTGCCTCAAGACACACCTCGCTTAACCACTCTGGCGGCTGATATTGGCAACTACCCAGACCTTTGCTCATTACTCAGTGCCGCTTTAATCGAAGCGCCACCCGTTGTCATCCGCGATGGAGGAGTGCTCGCCAGCGGCTACGACGAGGAACTCGACGAACTCCGAGGTATCAGTGAAAATGCCGGTGAGTACCTCGTGGACATTGAGCGTCGTGAACGCGAGGCGACGGGACTGTCGACCTTAAAAGTCGGTTACAACCGCGTTCACGGTTACTACATCGAGATCAGTCGGCAGCAGTCGGACCGCGCGCCCGACGCGTACCAGCGTCGGCAGACACTTAAAAATGTCGAGCGCTTCATTACGCCCGAACTCAAGCTATTCGAAGACAAAGCACTATCGAGCAGAAGTCGTGCGCTTGCTCGTGAAAAACACCTCTATGAGGAACTGGTTGAGCGCGTCGCACAAGACCTGGTTTTACTGCAAGGCACGGCGCGTGCAATCTGCGACCTCGACGTACTCGCCTGCTTTGCAGAACGTGCCGACGCATTATCGTTGAGTCGGCCCGCCTTTAGTGACACTGCACAGTTAGACATTGTCAGCGGTCGACACCCCGTTGTTGAGCAGGTGAGCGATCGGCCCTTTATTGCCAATAACACGCTCCTCAACGAGAGCCGGCGAATGCTCTTAATCACGGGGCCCAACATGGGGGGTAAATCGACCTACATGCGACAAAACGCATTGATCGTTCTACTTGCTCATTGTGGCGCGTTTGTTCCAGCAGCAAGCGCCACCCTGTCGATGGTTGATCGAATTTTTACGCGAATCGGCTCATCAGATGATTTGGCCAGTGGTTTGTCGACCTTTATGGTTGAAATGACCGAAACAGCCAATATTTTGCACAATGCCACCGATCGCAGTGTCGTACTTATGGACGAAGTTGGACGCGGTACAAGCACGTTTGACGGCTTAAGTATTGCGTGGGCCGCGGCAGTGGCGCTCTCGGAGCGCGTGCGCGCACTGACGTTTTTTGCAACCCATTACTTTGAACTGACCGCGCTACCCGAAAGTCACGCGTCCATGGCCAATGTGCACTTGGATGCGACCGAGCACGACGACCACGTCGTGTTCATGCATCACATTCAAGAGGGGCCGGCAAATCGCAGCTTTGGTCTGGAAGTTGCCAAACTTGCTGGGGTGCCTCACGGCGTCTTGTTGCACGCCCGCCAGAAGCTTACGGAGCTGGAAAGTCAACAAGGCACGGCGAAGGTGATACCCGAACGTAAGCAAGTCGATCTTTTCACTGTG
>JABIZW010000268.1 GCA_018666295.1 Halieaceae bacterium | reverse complement strand
TTGCACGTATGCTAGACGGCGAAGACGAGGTTTAATAGCAACCATGACCCCTTCATTTGTCCATCTGCGCGTTCATTCAGAGTTTTCCCTCGTGGACGGCCTTGTGCGTGTTGGCCCCCTTATGAAGTCGGTGTCGGCCGCCGAAATGCCGGCAGTCGCGGTGACAGATCGGACTAACTTTTTTGGTCTAATCAAGGCGTATAAGGCGGCTGAGCGCGAGGGTGTCAAGCTTATCGTTGGGGCAGATTTTCAGCTTTTGGAGGATGATGAGCGTCGCAGTCAAGTGACGTTTCTGGCTCAAAATCATAGGGGATATCGCAATCTCACTATTCTTATTTCACGTGCGTATCAAGAAGGCCAAGTCCTTGGAAAACCCTTGCTTCGCCGGGAGTGGATAGAGCCGCAGCGCGACGGTCTTCTCGTTTTGTCTGGGGGGCGCAAGGGCGATGTAGGTCAGCATTTACTGGCAGGTCGAGACCAGGAAGCCAAGACCGCGCTGACCTGGTGGATGGATCATTTTCCCGATCGTTTTTATTTGGAGCTTCAGCGAACCGGCCGTGAGTACGAAGAGGACTATTTGCATGCGGCCGTTGCATTGGCTGAGCAGCATGAGTGCCCGGTGGTTGCGACAAATGAAGTGTGTTTCCTCCGTCCGGGCGAGTTCGACGCGCATGAGGCACGTGTGTGTATTGGCGACGGGCGGACCTTGAACGACCCTCGTCGCGCGCGCCACTACTCTGAGCAGCAGTACCTGAAGTCGTCAGAAGAGATGTTGGCGTTGTTCGCGGACATCCCTGAGGCCATCGAGAACACCGTACACGTTGCGTCACGATGCACGCTTGAGATCGAGCTGGGTAAGGCCTACTTACCGGACTTTCCAACCCCTGCGGGAGTGAGTATTGAGCAGCACCTAGAGGATTTGTCGAACGAGGGACTCGATCGACGTTTAGAACAGCTCAGCGTTACGCAGGAGTCAACGTATCGTGACCGCCTCAAGTTCGAGCTAGGTATAATTAATCAAATGGGTTTCCCCGGTTATTTCCTCGTTGTGATGGACTTTATTCGCTGGGGAAAGGTCAATGGGATCCCCGTCGGACCGGGCCGCGGTTCCGGCGCAGGCTCGTTAGTGGCTTACGCGCTTGAGATTACCGATGTCGACCCTATCGAATACGACTTACTGTTTGAGCGCTTTCTCAACCCTCAGCGGGTTTCGATGCCTGACTTCGACGTCGACTTTTGTATGGACCGGCGTGATGAGGTCATTGACTACGTAGCCAATACCTATGGACGCGATGCGGTGTCGCAGATCATCACCTTCGGCACAATGGCAGCCAAGGCGGTTGTTCGTGACGTGGCACGTGTGCAAGACAAGCCATACGCCCTCGCCGATAAGATGTCCAAGCTCATACCTTTTGAGGTTGGAATAACCCTCGAAAAGGCGCTGGAGCAGGAAGAACAACTGGTCAACCTGTTACAGGAAGACTCTGCCGCGCAAGAAATTTGGGACATGGCGGTCCAGCTTGAGGGCTTAACTCGAAACGCCGGTAAGCACGCGGGTGGCGTCGTCATTGCACCCTCAAAGCTCACTGATTTCTCTCCACTCTTTTGTGACGAAGAAGGCCAAGGGCTGGTCACTCAATACGATAAGAATGATGTTGAGGACGCCGGGCTCGTAAAGTTCGACTTTTTGGGGTTGCGGACGCTCACTATTATTGACTGGGCAGTTGCCATGATTAATCAGCGCAATGATCTTGAGGCGCCAGTTGATATTAAACAGATTCCGTTAGACGACGGTGACGTTTACCGCCTCCTTCAAAGTGCTCGAACGACGGCGGTATTTCAGTTAGAAAGTCGTGGCATGAAGGAGTTGATCAAAAATCTCCGCCCCGATTGCTTTGAGGACATTATTGCGCTGGTCGCGCTGTTTAGACCCGGGCCACTTCAATCGGGCATGGTGGAAAACTTTATCGATCGCAAGCACGGCCGAGAGCGAGTGTCCTATCCTGATGTGCAATACCAGCACGAGTGGTTGAAGCCCATTCTTGAGCCGACTTACGGCATCATTTTGTACCAGGAACAAGTGATGCAGATTGCTCAGGAACTTGCAGGTTACACGCTCGGTGGTGCAGATCTACTTCGACGTGCGATGGGTAAGAAGAAGCCCGAAGAAATGGCGAAGCAGCGCTCAGTTTTCGAAGACGGTGCTAAAGACAAGGGTGTGGACCCCACGCTTGCAATGAAGATCTTCGATTTAGTGGAAAAGTTTGCGGGCTACGGTTTTAACAAGTCGCACTCTGCTGCGTATGCCTTGGTGAGCTATCAAACGGCCTGGTTGAAATGCCATTATCCAGCCGAGTTTATGTCCGCGGTCATGAGTTCTGAAATCGACAATACGGACAAGCTCCTTAGCTTGCGCGACGAGTGTAAGCGCATGGGGTTGACGGTTAGGGCGCCAAATGTGGGTGAGGGGCGACTGCACTTTTCGGTGAATAAAGAGGGCCATATTGTATACGGGTTAGGCGGCATAAAAGGACTGGGAGAAGGCCCCATTGATGATTTGATTGCCGCGCGGACCGAACGATCATTTGAAGATCTCTTCGATCTTTGCAGTCGGACAGACCCGCGTAAAGTCAATCGCCGCGCGCTTGAAGCATTGATTAAAAGTGGCGCACTTGATGAGCTCGGGGCCGACCGCGCTGTCTTGATGTCTGCACTTGACGACGGTTTGCGCGCCGCCGAGCAGTCCGCTGCAAACGAAGCCGCTGGTATGGG
Source organism: Halieaceae bacterium (assembly GCA_018666295.1). GTDB lineage: Bacteria > Pseudomonadota > Gammaproteobacteria > Pseudomonadales > Halieaceae > Luminiphilus. Next base: position 26,967 of record JABIZW010000268.1, on the reverse strand, counting down.
GGACTTGTTCGGTGAAGTTGTTCCAAGCTCTGAGGGCGGAGATCCCTATCGCGATCATCGTAGAGCGCGCTCTTGGACCTTACGCGACGTGCTCGCTGGTGAGAAAGAGAGTCTTGGGAGTTTTCTCAGTGGACACCCAATGGACGAGTTTGAGCAGGAGGTGCGCAAGTTCTCGCCACGCTGTATTCGTGAGCTCACTACGGGAAGCAAGCAGTGGGTTGCGGGTTTGATCGTAGACGTTCGGCTGGTAAAAACGCAGCGCGGCACCATGGCTGTATTGCAACTTGATGACGGCACAGGACAAATCGAGGCCACGGCCTACAGCGAGGTCTACGAAACGCATCGAGAGCTCTTAATAAAGGATCAGATTGTCTTAGCGGATGGTCGACTCCAAGTGGATGATTTTCGAGGACAGCTATCGCTGCGTGCCAAATCGTTTACCACACTCGAAATGGCACGGACTTCTCGGGTACGTGAGCTAAAGCTCGAGCTGCATGCGGACGCTATACAAGGAGGGGTTAGCGCGGAATTGAAGCGTGCATTTAGCGGGTCTAACGGTGAATGTCCCGTTGTAGTACAGTATAGACAGCCGGCAGGGTCGGCTATTGTCCGGCTGGGAGATTGCTGGCGAGTGACTCCTACAGATACGCTTCTCGACCAACTCAAAGAGATCATAGGTCACGAGGCGGTGGAGGTGGTTTATGAACGCTAAATTGCTTGTGATTGCCGTGCTGGTTTCTTTTTTAATGGGATGTTCGCAGCGCCCCGAGTGCTCGACTTCAGCCGGTGACATGACCGCTCCCAGTGCCGGGTGTTTGGTGGTGAGTGATGGCGACTTGTTGCTTGTGAAGTCCATGGGTGGTTTTTATGGTCCCCCCGGTGGCTCGGTTGATCGACGCGAGTCCGCACAGTGTGCGGCAGAGCGAGAGACTTGGGAAGAAGCGGGTGTTGTGGCCAAGGCGGGTGAGCTGGCGGCTGAGTTTGATAATGGGTTTCACTTGTACTGGTGCGAGTCGTTGTCTGGCCGCGCGATCGATATTTCACGACCGCTAGAGATACAGCATGCTGATTGGTTCGATCCCGAGCTGTTCCAACATTTAAAGTGGCGATACCGAGGACAAGGAGTGGCCATTGAGGAATTGATGGCCAGTCGATAAACGATGACTGAAATTGAACTTCAAGCCGCGGCGTTTCGTCGCCTAGTTGCCCACCTTCAAGAACGCACCGACGTGCAGAATATTGACTTGATGAATTTGGCGGGGTTCTGTCGAAACTGCCTGTCTAAGTGGTATGCCGAGGCGGCCAGTGACGCTGACTTGCAATTGACCAAAGACGAGGCGCGTGAAATCGTCTACGGCATGCCCTACGACGCTTGGAAAGAACGCTTTCAGACGTCGCTTCCAGAAGATCGGTAGTCGCAGTTAAAGAGTCTGCGCGTGGGTTATGCCCTCACGCAGGCTCAAGATAACTTTCAATGCTCGGGCAACTGCAAATGAGGTTGCGGTCCCCGTAGACATTGTCGACTCGGTTTACGGGTGCCCAGTATTTATCCCCCCGAAGTGAGCTCACTGGCCAGACGGCCTGTTCTCGCGAGTAAGGCCGATTCCAGTCCGAGGCGGTGACGTCGTCGAGTGTGTGCGGCGCATTTTTGAGCGGATTATTAATCGGATCAAAGCGGCCATCCTCGACCGATCGAATCTCCTCTCGAATCGCCAGCATGGCATCGCAAAAACGATCGATCTCGTTCAATGACTCTGACTCTGTCGGCTCAATCATGAGGGTCCCCGCAACAGGGAACGACATGGTGGGCGCATGGAATCCGTAGTCGATCAAGCGCTTGGCAACATCCTCCTCGGTGATGCCGCTTCGCTCCTTTAGGGGTCGAATATCGATAATGCACTCGTGCGCCACGGTCCCTTGTCGCCCCGTGTACAATACATCGAAGAAGCCTTTGAGGCGCTGAGCAATATAGTTGGCGTGGACAATCGCAGTGCGACTGGCTTCGGTCACACCGTCGCTGCCCATCATGGCGATGTACATCCAAGAAATGGGCAGGATGGAGGCGCTACCAAAGGGCGTTGCAGAGATCACATTATTGTTTGCATCGAGGCCTTCTTGCGGCACCACGACCGAGGACGGGAGGTAAGGCGCGAGATGCGCGCCAACGCCTATTGGCCCCATGCCCGGGCCACCGCCACCGTGGGGTATGCAAAACGTCTTGTGCAGGTTGAGGTGCGACACATCAGCACCAAATTTCCCAGGTCCAGCCAGGCCGACGAGTGCGTTAAGATTGGCGCCGTCGACATAAACCTGCCCGCCATGCTCGTGAATGAGGTCACACAAATCGACGATCGAGGTCTCGAAGACCCCGTGGGTTGAAGGGTAGGTCACCATGATAGCGGCCAGATATTCAGAATGTGATTCTGTTTTTTCCTTCAGGTCGTGCATGTCAACATTACCATTGTCGTCACAGGCGACGAGCACCACTTTCATGCCTGCCATGACGGCACTCGCGGGATTAGTGCCGTGCGCTGATGTTGGAATCAAGCAAATATTACGATGCGCTTCGCCCCGTGCGCGATGGTAGCGCCTTATCGCCATAAGGCCGGCGTATTCGCCCTGCGCGCCGGAGTTAGGTTGCAAGGACATTGCGTCGTAGCCCGTGCATTCGGTCAGCCACTGCGACAATTCGTTGAGCATTGCAGTGTAGCCTTTGACCTGCTCAGCCGGTGCAAACGGGTGCATGCGCGCAAACTCAGGCCACGAGACCGGAATCATTTCTGCAGCCGCATTAAGTTTCATGGTGCAACTGCCCAAGGGAATCATTGAGCGGGTCAACGAAATATCTTTGTTTTCAAGCCGCTTGAGATATCGAAGCATCTCCGTTTCAGTCCGGTAGTCTTGAAACAGTGGATGGCTGAGATAATCCATCTTACGCAGAAGGTTGTCAGGAATCCCTGAAGCACCGAAGATGGGTTCGACACCGAAAATGTTAGCGAGCGTCGCAAGGTCTTCGGTCGTCGTGGTTTCATCGAGCGATACGCCCAAACACGAGGCACTGATGCTCCGGCAGTTGTAACCGTTGTCAGCCGCACGTTGAAGAACTGCCGGCGTGTCGTCGACCTCGACACACAGCGTATCGAACCAGGAGTCGTTAAGCACCTTCAAGCCCCCACTGCGCAGTGATGCGGCGAGTGAAGAGGTCATTGCATGCACTCGCTCGCCAATCGCTCTGAGGCCGTCGGGACCGTGGTGCATAGCGTAGAGGCCGGCCATGATGGCCAGGAGTGCTTGAGCGGTACAAATGTTGCTGGTCGCTTTCTCCCGTCGAATGTGTTGCTCACGCGTTTGCATGGCCATTCGCAGCGCTTGACGCCCCTTGCTGTCTATGGAGACGCCGATAACGCGCCCCGGAAGAGAGCGCTTAAACTCCTCGCGGGTTGCAAAAAATGCAGCGTGTGGTCCACCGTAACCCATCGGGACGCCAAATCGTTGCGAGCTACCGAGCACAACGTCGGCGCCCATCTCGCCCGGAGGCTTTAAAACGGTCAGGGCCAATAGGTCGGTGGCGACGCCAAACAAGATGTTCTTCTCATGACAGGCTGAAATCGCGTGGGAAAGATCGCGGACGTGACCCAAGGTTCCCGGGTATTGCGCCAATAAACCGAAGGCGTTGTCGACATCTGCGGTGCATTCCGGGGGAACAATCTCAACAGTGATGTTCAGTGGCTCTGCACGTGTTTGAATGAGCGAGATGGTTTGTGGGTGACAATCGCTGGTGACGATAAAAGTGGCGGACTTGGACTTTCGATTCATACGATGCATCAGTGTCATCGCCTCCGCTGCCGCAGTGGCTTCATCAAGCAGCGATGCATTGGCGAGCGGCATGCCGGTGAGATCAATCACCATTTGCTGGTAGGTCAAAAGAGTCTCTAATCTTCCTTGCGAAATTTCGGGCTGGTAAGGGGTGTACGCTGTGTACCAGCCAGGATTTTCAAAGACATTTCTCAGTAATACGGGCGGCGTAATCGTGTCGTAATAGCCCATTCCAATGCAGCTACGAACAACCTTGTTTTGGTCCGCGTAGGTACGAAGCTTGAGCAGGGCCTCGTTCTCAGTCAGGGCAGGAGGTAGCGTCAGCGGCTGGTCCAACTTAATATTGTCGGGCACTGCGGTGGCAATGAGCTCATCCACACTTTGGAATCCTACACTCGTTGCCATTTCGGCCTGCTGTGCCGCTGTTGTCCCAATATGTCGGTTTTGAAAACGATTTTTTGTATCGTCAAACATGGACCTGCCCCCCCGGCGAAGTGAAGCAAAAGATGTTAGCACTCTGGAGACTTAAGTGGCGGTCAGTCCTTGGTAATTGTGAGTTTGACAGGTCGTCAGTCGTTGCTTAGCGGTAGGAAATCGAGTGAACAAACCACTCGCTACTGCCCTCAGGGTTGTTGACAACGACCGTGTCTCCGGGCGCTTTTCCGAGAAGCGCTTTTCCCAGGGGGGAGTCGCAGCTTAAAAGGCCCGAACGCACATCAAACTCATCAGGACCGACCAGTCGATACTCGTGAGACACACCGGCCTCGTCTTCCAAACGCACCCATCCGCCAAAATATACTTTGTTCGTATCGGTAGGCTTTGAGTCTACGACCGTGAGTTCATCCAGTCTTTTTTGCAAAAAGCGAACGCGGCTGTCGATTTCTCTCAGGCGTTTTTTTCCGTAAATGTAGTCGCCATTTTCGGATCGATCGCCATTAAGCGCAGCGGCATGAACGACGGCCGTGACTTGAGGTCGCTCGATCTTCCACAACTGATGTAACTCATGGCGAAGCTGCGTCGCACCTTCGGGGGTGATGTAGGGTGATCCTTTGATGCGTGGTACTTGGTATCGAGACATCGACTCTCCAAATTGAGTCCTGCCAGGGTATGGCTATGGATTCATCAGCGCCCTTGAGAGACTATATTGTGCACTTTGAACGGATACTATCATGCGATCTTTGACTGTCTTTACGCTCCTCTTTTTACTCTATTCACTGCCCGTTATGGCGTCGGAAGCCCCATGTCCCGAGCTTAAGGGCGACTTTATACCCGGCGGATTGGTGTGGGGGCGTGTTGAGCCGGGGAGTCAGTTACGTTTTGTTAAGATCGATGTGCCGGTATTGTCCGATGGGTCCTTTGTTCTGGGGCTGGGTCGAGACGCTGCGACGCAGGTCGATTTGGTGATTAACGAGCGACAGACCTGCACATTTGAGTTGGCAACGCGCGAGTATCGGATTTCGAGGGTTGAAGGCGTTCCTCAGCGGACCGTGACGCCCCCTGAAGGGCAGCTGGTGCGTATACGCAAAGAGCGGCAGCTGGTGCGGGCGGCGAAAGCGCGGCGGATAGAAAATGAAGGGCACCTAAAAGCGGTGCTGTCGGGACTGAGTTGGCCAGCGACGGGTCGTATTAGTGGGGTTTATGGCAGTCAGCGCTTTTATAACGGAACGCCGGGTAATCCACATTACGGCGTTGATATTGCGAGGCCAATGGGCACACCGGTACACGCGCCAGGTCCGGGCGTGGTCACATTGGCTGAGCCCGATCTTTTCTATTCGGGTGGCACAATTATTCTCGATCATGGCTATGGATTAAGTTCATCATTTCTCCATATGAGTCAGATTGATGTTCGCGTCGGCGACGTTCTTGAAACTGGGGATATCATGGGTGCGATTGGCGCGACCGGCCGTGCTACTGGACCTCATCTGGATTGGCGAATGAGTTGGTTTAATCAACGTGTGGATCCACAGTTGCTCGTCCCACCCATGCCCTAGTGGGCAGAAGCGCGTATACTTCAGGGCTGCCGAAAAGGAGATTTTTGTGCTCGATAAAAAGTTATTGCAAATATTGGTTTGTCCTGTAACGAAGGCACCCCTGAGTTACGATGAGACACGCCAAGAGTTGGTTTGTAAGGCGAGTGGTTTGGCCTACCCTGTGCGCGATGGTATTCCGGTGTTACTCGAGGGTGAAGCACGCGCGTTGAGCGCCGACGAGAAGTTGGGGTAAACCCAGTGCAAGACACTATTTTTGGAAAAATCACGCGCGGCGAAATACCGACTGATTTTTTGTACGAAGACGATCTTTGTGTGGTCATTAGTGACCTGTACCCACAAGCACCTACCCACGTTCTTATTATCCCACGACAGCCGATTGCGATGCTGAGTGCGGCAGGCGAAGATGATCAGGCGCTCTTAGGGCACCTGTTGCTTGTTGCTGGCAAAATGGCAAAGCAACTGGGTGTGGAAGACGCCTTCAGACTTGTGATTAATAATGGTGAAGGGGGTGGCCAAACAGTGTTTCATCTTCACCTGCACCTGTTGGCCGGTCGCGACATGAAAGAAGGCGAGTTAGCGCAGGGCTTGGCGCCATAATTTTCTGTACGTTATTTGATTTGTAGAGACCCAACGCATGAAAACTGCTGACATTCGAGAAGCGTTTCTGTCGTACTTTGAGCGGCAGCAGCACACGCGTGTTGCTTCCAGCTCCCTAGTACCGCACGACGATCCCACGTTGTTGTTCACGAACGCGGGAATGAACCAATTTAAAGACACATTTTTGGGTGTGGAAACGCGTGATTATCATCGCGCGGTATCGAGTCAGCGATGTGTGAGAGCTGGCGGGAAACACAACGATCTCGAAAACGTGGGTTACACCGCTCGGCACCATACCTTTTTCGAAATGTTGGGTAATTTTAGTTTCGGCGACTATTTCAAGCGAGAAGCCATCAATTTTGCATGGACTTTTTTGACAGAGGAGCTGCAGCTCCCCAAAGACAAGCTCTGGGTGACCGTTCACATCTCAGACGATGAAGCCGCCAAGATTTGGATTGACGAGATAGGGGTGGATGCGAACCGGTTGTCTCGGTTAGACGAAGACAACTTTTGGCAGATGGGTGATACCGGCCCCTGCGGTCCAAGCTCTGAGATTTTTTACGACCACGGGGCTGATGTGCCCGGTGGCCCGCCTGGATCTCCTGACGATGATTTGGATCGTTACATTGAAATTTGGAACTTGGTATTCATGCAGTACAACCGAGACAGCTCGGGTGAGCTCCATGCCTTGCCCGCGCCCTCAGTTGATACAGGAATGGGGCTCGAGCGCATTGCGGCCGTACTCCAAGGTGTTCACAACAATTACGACATTGATCTGTTTAAGGCGTTAATTGCCGCAGCGGCGAGTGAGTTGGGGGTCAAGGACTTGTCTCACACATCGCTAAGGGTGGTTGCTGATCACCTGCGGGCCTGCGCATTTTTAGTGTCAGACGGAGTATTACCAAGCAATGAAGGTCGCGGCTATGTGCTCAGGCGCATATTGCGGCGCGCTATTCGCCACGGAAATAAGTTAGGGGCGACTGAGCCATTTTTTGCGAAGTTGGTTCCCGCGCTGGTTGCTGAAATGGGCCCGGCTTACCCTGAGCTTGTGAATCAACAAGCCACTATCGTTAAAGCGCTGGCTGCGGAGGAAGTTCAGTTCGCGCGCACCCTTGATAAGGGAATGGATATTCTAGAGGACGCGTTGTCATCGCTTGAAGGCAAACTTATTCCAGGTGATGTCGTGTTTCGGCTTTATGACACGTACGGATTTCCGGTTGATCTGACGAATGACATTGCGCGTGAGCGGGGACTTGAGCTTGACCTTGACGGCTATGAAGTCGCGATGCAGGAACAACGCAAACGCTCTCAGGAGAGTGGTGCCTTCCAGGTTGACTATAATAATGTGGTCACTGTCGACGGTGAAACCGAATTTTTGGGGTACCGCCAGACAGCCGCCGATGCGACGGTCCGAGGTTTGATTGTCGCAGGTCAATCTCAACAGACCGCTTCTGAAGGTGATGAGGTGACTGTGGTGTTGGACCGCACGCCGTTTTATGCCGAGAGCGGTGGTCAGGTGGGCGATACAGGGTATCTGGTATCCCCCGGGGCGAAGTTGGAGGTCAGAGACACCACTAAAGCTCAGGGCCATCATTTGCACCATGCCCGCGTCGTCGAAGGGGCGCTCGACCTGGAAACTCAGGTCGCCGCCACGATCGATAACTCATTGCGATTGCGTATCAAGTCGAATCATTCGGCAACGCACCTGATGCACGAGGCGCTGAGGCAAGTTCTCGGTGATCACGTGCAGCAAAAGGGCTCATTGGTCGATGCGGATAAGTTGCGATTCGATTTCTCACACACAGAAGCCGTCAGTTTGGCTGAACTCTCTAAAGTGGCGCAAATTGTGAACGATCAAGTGCGTGGTAACTCAGAGGTTTTGACCCAAGAGATGGGTATGGACGATGCTGTTGCGGCGGGTGCAACCGCATTGTTTGGTGAAAAGTATGGTGATGAAGTCCGGGTGTTGACCATGGGCTCCGAGCGGTTTTCTGTAGAGCTTTGCGGTGGTACTCATGTCGAGCGCACGGGAGACATTGGATTGTTCCGTATTGTCAGTGAGAGTGGTGTTGCCGCTGGGGTTCGACGTATCGAGGCCGTCACTGGTGTAGGGGCGCTTGACAGCGTAGCGATGGCGGATCAGGCACTGGCTGAAATCTGTGAGGTGGTTAAAGCATCCCCCAGCAATGCCGCAGGAAAAGTGGTTGGTTTGCGCAAAGAGGTTCGGGAGCTCGAGAAACAAGTCACGCAACTCAAGCAAAAACTGGCAACCGGTGCAGGTGCCGACCTGACTGCTTCAGCTGTTGATATTTCTGGGGTTAAAGTGCTTGGGACAATCGTCGATGGGGCTGACTCCTCGACGCTACGTCAGACGCTGGATCACTGCAAAAGCAAACTCGGCTCGGGCGTCGTACTTTTGGCCGCTGTTGAGGGGGACAAGATCTCGCTTGTGGCCGGCGTGACGCCAGACCTTGTTGATCGCGTTAAGGCGGGTGATGTCATGAGAGAGTTCGCTGCGCGTGTGGGCGGTAAGGGCGGTGGGCGACCCGATATGGCTCAAGGCGGTGGTACAGATGTTTCTGCACTGAAACCGGCGCTGAACGAGTTGGCTTCATGGGTTGCTGATCGGCTCACCTGAGTCGCTCTCAACGCTATTTTGCACGCTTGTTTTGGCTTTTAGTCACGACTTAAACCGTGTTTAATACGCGGCCCTCACGGTTTTCTTAAAGATTATGGCGCTTATCGTACAAAAATACGGCGGAACTTCAGTCGGCTCGGTGGAGCGCATAGAGGCTGTTGCAGATCGAATTGCCAAAAATCACGCCACCGGCGATCAACTGATCGTGGTGGTGTCAGCTATGTCTGGAGAAACCAATCGGTTACTTGGTCTTGCGAGTGACTTAACACCTAACCCAAGCCCCAGAGAGCTCGATGTACTGGTCTCCACCGGAGAACAAGTTTCCATGGCGCTTTTATCAATGGCCCTGCACGCGCGTGGCATACCGGCGTTGTCTCTTAAGGGCAGTCAGGTCGCAATTCGAACCGACAGTTCTCACAACAAAGCCCGTATTCAAAGCATCGATGATCGTCGACTCAGATCAGAGATGGCAGCAGGAAAAGTTGTCGTCGTCGCGGGGTTTCAAGGCGTTGATGAAAATGGAGAAACGACAACGCTGGGGCGCGGCGGCTCTGATACATCTGCGGTCGCTCTGGCGGCTGCGATTAAGGCGGATGAATGCCAGATTTATACAGATGTTGATGGCGTATACACAACAGATCCGAGAGTGGTTGACGGCGCCAGAAGGCTTGAGAGCATTACCTTCGAGGAAATGCTCGAAATGGCCAGCATGGGCTCAAAAGTGCTTCAACTTCGATCGGTCGAATTTGCGGGTAAATATTCGGTACCGCTGAGGGTTTTGAGCAGTTTTAAGGAGGGTCCGGGGACTCTCATCTCAATGGACGAGGACAATGTTATGGAAGCGCCAACCATTGCGGGTATCGCATTTAACCGAGATGAAGCGAAGCTAACCGTTATCGGTGTGCCAGATACTCCAGGCGTTGCTTACCAAATTCTTGGACCGATTGGTGAGGCAAATATTGAAGTTGACGTCATTCTTCAGAACGTCGGTGACGAAGGTAAGACTGACTTCACGTTTACGGTCGCACGAAACGACCTGGAAAAGGCAGAAGGAATACTCGATTCATATGTTGATGACCTCGGTGCCATGGAGTGGCGGTCAGACAGTAAAATTGCAAAGGTTTCCGTGGTCGGTGTGGGCATGCGCTCGCACGCAGGTGTTGCAGCGAATATGTTCAAAGCGCTTGCAGAGGTGGGTGTGAATATTCAGATGATCAGCACCTCTGAGATTAAAATTTCGGTCATTATTGAAGAGAAATTTTTAGAGCTTGCCGTTCGGACGCTGCATTCAGCGTTTGGGCTCGATCAGGAAGAAACTGGAGAAGACAATAGCTGAGGTGTAGGCTGTTTTTGTATTCAGTAAACAAGGACGTTAACGATGCTCATTCTTACGCGGCGAATTAACGAGTCACTGATCATTGGTGACAACGTAACGGTGACTATTTTAGGGGTCAAAGGGAACCAAGTCCGTATTGGTGTCGATGCCCCAAGGGATGTCGCAGTTCACAGGCAGGAGCTTGCTCAAAAGCAAGAATCAGCAATCGATGATGGAACTTCAGAATCTTCTCATGACACACAGTAAAACGCCTTTTTTTGGCGGAAGTCTTTGTGGTAGGCTTCGCGCTTCCGGAGAAGTGGCCGAGTGGCTGAAGGCGCTCCCCTGCTAAGGGAGTATACGTTAATCGCGTATCGAGGGTTCGAATCCCTCCTTCTCCGCCATCATAAAAAAGGGACTCGGCGAGTCCCTTTTTTATGATCTTGAGTCAACGTGTTGATGAGAACCGTAGGGTTCGACCAAATGCGACCAAAGGAGCGTTTGGCACTGAGCCGCGTTAGCGGTGAAGCCCGCAGGGACATAACAGCCGAAAAGCTGTTCTGAGTAATCTCTCCTTCTCAGCCACGATAAGCAGGGGACCCAGGGGTCCCTCTGTTCTTGGTTTAAATAGAACGTTTGAACAGGATTCTCGCACCTGAATAAAAATCGATTGGCGTTAGCGGTCAGGTACGGGAGTAGCCTATCTTCATCTGTTTCGGGTTTTTTTAAAGCCGATAACGGCACCAACGAATGTTCCTAGAATCACTCCCCCCGGCCCCAAAATAAATATTCCCCATAACGGGCCTTGATTTGGTTCGGAGCCGACCAGTAGTCCGATTAGTAGCGGTCCGAAGAATCCGACAACAAATCCTATAATTCCTAGTAAAAGTGCAGTTCCAAGGCAGTATCCTAAAGTTATGGCTAAGCGTTTCATATGATTCCTTAAACACTCACTCGAGCGCGCTTCCTCTGTTATTGTAGACTCACTATAAAAAGGATGTGTTTAGAAATGATACTTTACAGCGGAGATTTGAGCCCCTACAGCGCAAAAGTGCGCATGCAAATTTATGCCATGGACGTTACTGATGACTTTAGTTTCGAACTGCCGTTGGCGCAGTTCTTTTCAGGCCGACTAAAGGAAGTATCACCCATCGGGCGAATCCCCATTTTGAAAACGAATGAAGGGCTCATTCCAGAGTCGGAGGTCATCGCAGAGTACATTGATGAGTTGTACCCAGAGCGATCGTTACTGGGCAGTACGCCCATGGAGCGCGCTAATATTCGTGTGTTGAGTCGCATTGCCGACATTTATCTCATGGACAATATTTTCCTGGCGCTGGGCCAAATGCGAGTGCCAGAGCCCAATCAGGCGATCATTGAATTACTAACCGCACAAGCCCTGCGCGGTGTTATGGCATTGGAAGAACACCTCTCTGAGGGTGGGTGCGCAGCTGGGGGTGATGATCTCACGCGCGCAGATTGTGCTCTGGTGCCGGCACTGTATATGTGCGACCGAACCCTTCCTCGGTTGGGTGTTGCTAATCCCGTTTTAGGACTTGCAAAAACCGAGGGTTACTGGGCGCGGATTCAACAAAACGAACACGCGGCACGTATCATTGCAGAGATGGATCGTGGGTTAAAAGCCCGTCTTGACGGGACCGAGCAGCAACGCGTAAAAGAAGCAATGGAGGCTGCCGCCTTAACAGAGCGCTAGGCGCAGTTGTCTGCCAGATCGAATTAAAGAACGACAATTGGAGTCAGTATGGCCCCGTTAACGCACAGTTATTTCTGCGGCGCGTCGACCACGCAGATTATCTATAAGACGATCGGCCGCTACTTTGATGAGATTGTCCAAGAGCATCCTGATAATTCTGCCTTGCTTGTTCGCCACCAAGGGGTTTCGTGGACTTACAGGGAGCTTCAAGCGCGGGTTGATCAGTTGGCCAGTGGCTTACTGGCACTCAATGTGAGGCCGGGCGATCGTGTTGGTATTTGGGGGCCGAACAGCAGTGAATGGGTGCTCGTTCAGCTCGCGACGGCAAAAATTGGCGCGGTCATGGTGTGCATTAATCCTGCGTACCGACTCTACGAACTTGAGTACGCCTTGAACAAGGTGTCCTGCTCAGTATTGATTTGTGATGCGCAGTTCAAGAGCAGCGATTATCTGGGAATGATTACGACACTGGCGCCCGAATTAGCACTGAGCGGGCAGGAACATTTGCAGGCTGAGAAGCTTCCGCACTTGCAGCACGTGGTTCGCATGGGTTCGGAGCACACGCCCGGTATGCACAACTTCGATGACGTATGTCACATGGGCGGTGCTGTTGAGCTTGAGTTGCTCCAAGCGCTCCAAAACCAATTGAAGCCCGACGACGCAATTAATATTCAATTTACGAGTGGGACTACCGGCAACCCTAAAGGCGCCACACTGTCTCACTGCAATATCTTGAATAATGGATTTTTGACGGGGCTTGCCATGCAATTGACGCCCAAGGATAAGTTATGCGTTCCGGTTCCTCTCTACCACTGTTTTGGTATGGTGATGTCGGTCCTTGCTTGCGTGTCGCATGGCGCCACGATGGTATTTCCCGGGCCGTCATTTGATCCTGAAGAGACCTTGAGGACCGTCGAAGAGGAGTCCTGTACGGCACTTCATGGCGTCCCAACGATGTTCATCAACGAGCTTGATCACCCGAAATTTGCAGACTTTAACTTGTCGAGTCTTCGTACCGGTATTATGGCTGGTGCGCCGTGCCCCGTCGAAGTGATGAAGCGCGTGATTTCTGAAATGCACATGGAAAGCGTTTTGATTGCTTACGGGCAGACGGAACTCAGCCCCATCAACCACATAACCCGCACTGACGATTCACTCAAGCGAAGGACTGAAACTGTGGGTCGCGCAATGCCCTGGGTGGAAATAAAGATTGTGGACCAAGACGGCCACGTGGTCCCAGTGGGTGAGAAGGGAGAGATTTGCACCCGAGGTTACTCGGTAATGCAGGGCTACTGGGATGACCCTGTTAAAACAGCGGAAACCATTGACCCCTCGGGCTGGCTGCACTCCGGTGACTTAGCGACCATGGATGATTGTGGGTATGTGAAAATTGTCGGGCGTATTAAAGACATGATCATCCGCGGCGGTGAGAATATTTACCCCAGAGAAGTCGAAGAGTTTCTTTATCAACATCCGGCGATATCGGAAGTACAGGTCTTTGGTATTGCTGATGCGAAGATGGGCGAAGAAGTCTGCGCCTGGATCCAGCTGAACGCAGGCCATACTTTGACTGAACAAGACGTCAAGAACTATTGCGCCGATCAGATCACACATTTCAAGGTGCCGCGTCATATTCGCTTTGTGACGGAGTACCCCATGACGGTTACCGGGAAAATCCAAAAATTTGTCATGTCTGAGCAGATGTTGGCGAGCTTACAGGGTTAGGGCAAGGCGTGTTGTGCAGCGTCAGGGCTTAGCATCAGCGTAATCAAACCCACAACCTGTTTGTGTTTTTCGCTGCCTGTCGAGCATGCTTATCCCGCGTGCTTTAGACGTCGAGGAAGTCACTCAGTATTAAGTTGGTTTGCTCGGGATCCTCAAGCATGGGTGTATGCCCCACATTGGGCAGTCGTTTTATGGTTAGATTTTTTGCGTAATGCCCGAGGTTATCAATGAACTCGGGAACAAAGGTCTGATCGTCTTCACCCCATATCAATAAAGCGGGAACATCCGTGGACGCGTGCCTGGAGGGCCAGTAGTCCGACTCGTTAACGTTACCCCGTTCAGGAATGTTGGCCCGATACCAGTTAATAGCCCCGTCTATCGCACCCGCTTGGCCGAGTCCCGCTCGAAAAATGGTGTCGTGCTCGGGCGTATAGTGAGGCCGCCCTCTGAAAGGCGCGTAGGCCTGTTCCCACACCTTTTGCCCATTATTCGCGGTCATGGCTTGGTGTGCCGCGCCACTGCGCATTGTCCACATGTATTGCGACCGAGTCTGTTGCTCCAAGTTCGATTCTAAAAGCGCCAATAGCTGATTGGTTGGTGGTGCGTTAATGGCGACGACTTTGTGTAGACGGCTTGGAAGGTGCTGTGAAAAGGACCACGCGAGGGCGGCTCCCCAATCATGACCGACCAAGTAAAACGGCTCATCCCCTGACAAATGTCTCCCCAGATCATCAATTTGCAGCGCTAGATTTTTGAGCGTGTAGAGCGAAATATCCGTGGGTTTTGACGATAAGTTCACGCCGGGACCATCCACAGCCACAACCCGGAAGCGGTCCTTTAATGCCGTCATTTGATGATGAAACGAAAACCAGAAGGAGGGGAACCCGTGATAGAAAATAATCAGTGGTCCAACACCCGCCTCGACGTAGTGCAGTCGACAGCCGCGTGTCTCAAAGTAGTGGTCTGTGTAACCCTGGGTCATCGCGTCAGGTGTATCATCTGCTGGCTACTGGTCCTTAGTGCGGTGAGACTCAAAGCCCGCTCGCGCGAAGTCGATCACAGTTTGAATGGCGTCGGCTCGGGGCACGCCATTCTCGTGGGAAAACTTGGCAGCAGAGATCGATGCAGACGATGCCATTATGGCGATCATCGCCGCTTTTTTTCGACTGACACCCAGCTCGCCAGAGATCGTATCGATCAACATTTTTTGTCCAATGCGCTGGTTTTCAGACCGGATCTCTTCAATTGCAAACGCAATTTCGGGTTCTGCCAAAAGGATATTGATGACACTTCCCTCAAAGGCCTGATCGTAGTTAACAGCAACATAGATTCTGACGATATCGTCCAAGGTCACCGCCTTGTCTAGCGAGGTATGCAGTGACTCAAGGGAGCGTGTGAATTCTCGTTTCAGCAGTTGCTGTAACAGCTCTGTGCGGGAGGTAAAGTAGTGAAACAATAAAGGTTCGCTGACAGACGCTTCTACCGCCAGCTGCTTGAGCGAGAACTGTTGAAGCCCTTGCCGGCGAATGTATTGCTTTGCCACATCTAAAATCTGGTCGCGTCGCACTTTTGGCGACAATCGCGTCCTCTTGGTCGAAGCCTGTAACTTGTTTGCGTGCATTTAGAGATGTTTACAGGAAATCTATCAAGATCACCATAGCCTGGAGTCGCCTGCTGCGTTTTGAGGTCAGCCGTGTCGGTCGTTGGCGCTCGGCTTAGAAATACTGTTGATCAACCTTTGCGCACCGCGGGATAAACTATTAGGGTTGTTCTCTAATAATATGATTTGGCGCTTGGCAAGCGCCATCAACGCTGGAAAAAGGGTGCTGCTGAGTATGATCATTTGCTCGCCACCCGCTTGACAGTCCGTGGTTGATTAACTCGCGACAGAGGAAGGGGTGTGAAATTGTTGAAGCAGGGTTTTGATGAGTAAGCTTATTTTCATTACCGGTGCAGGGAGTGGCATTGGACGTGCAGCGGCGATGCTCTTTCACGAGCAAGGCTGGTTTGTGGGTGGTTGCGATGCGAATCAGGCGTCGCTGGAACAGTTAAGTCGCGAACTTAAAGATCGTAACGCGCTCACCTGTCTCGATGTGCGCGATAAATCTGCACTCGAGGTGGCACTGGCGGACTTTTGTGATCAGGCAAATGGCGCCTTGGACATTATGTTCAACAACGCGGGTATCGCGACAGGCGGTTATTTTGAAGAGGTGCCGTATGAAAAAACCGTGGACATGGTGAATATTAATTTAGTCGGCGTGCTCAATGGATTCTATGCGGCGATCCCGTATTTGCGAAAGGCGGAAAATTCGCTGTGCATCTCGACGTCGTCATCCGCTGCGATTTATGGCGCAGCGGGTATGGCTGTGTACACCGCGACGAAATACGCGGTGAAAGGGTTCACCCACGCAATGAGTGTAGAGCTTGCGCGGTACGGTGTTCGTGTGGCGGACGTAATGCCGGGCATTATCGATACACCACTTTGGCAAGGCACCCGTTACAAACAAGGTCGGCCGGCGGGTAACTACGCGAAAATGCCTGAAATGAACTCGAATAGGACTGACAGTGCGCGCACTATCGCGCCTTCGGAAGTGGCCAAGGCGGTGTGGGACGCTTATTTCGGGGACCAGCTACATTGGTACGTTCCGCCAGAGCTTGAAGAGAGTGACAAAGCAACCAGTGCCGATTACCAGAAGCGGCGCGATGAAATTATTCTTGAGCGCAGGCGCTAGGCTGCCAGAGGGATGGTGAATGAGTGAAAAAAGTGTGAAGCGCGCAGCATCAAGCGTCGTTGGGATCAATCACATTGGCCTGTCCGTCAGTAACCTCGATGCATCCCTTGCCTTTTACACGAAGGGAACGGGCGCGGGTATCGCGCGCTCGAAGAGAAAGATAAACCAAAACGCAGAGCGGGCAGGTGGATTAAACAGTACGGTGCGGGCCCGAGAAGTATTAACGTTCCCAAACGGCTACCTCGAAGTGACAGAATATGAAGGGGCGGGACACGATACTGTGCAACTCCCGGTGAAGGGGCCTGGGTTGACCCATGTCTGCTATCAGTCGCCCTCGACCGACGACATTTACGGTCGCCTTATTGAGCAGGGCGCGACCGCTGTGAGTCGTGGGTCAGAACCCGTCCACTTACTTGGACAAGGGGTCTATTACGCTTACGCCAGAGACCATGACGGCGTGATGTTTGAGACCGAGCACTTGAATCGAGCGCCGTTCGAGGGTCCCATTTGGTTTTCTCACGCGGCGCTTGTCTCGCCCGATCTTGATCGCCTAATCACATTTTATGGTCTGCTTCTCGATGCAAAACCCGATCGACGAACTAACAATGCGTCAGGACCGACGTTCGATGCAGTGGCTGACTACGACGATGTGTCTATACGTGCCGCCTGGTTCGATATCGGCAATATGATTTTAGAGATGTGGGAGTTTACGAATCCTAAAACACCTCAGCCTAAGGGCATTACCCCGTTCGATGGTATCGGCTACAACAAAGTCGCCTTCGAGGTGACGGATATCCAGCGAGAGTATGTGCGCCTGAGAGCGGCAGGTGTGACGTTTTTGTCAGAACCCGTCCCGGGCGACGAATGCGTGGAGGTTTACCTCAGAGACCCTGACGGCAACCTAATCAGTTTGATCCAACCCACAGCTGAATCGCCACACTCAGTGACTCGTCTCAAACAAAAAACCTGGTAGTAAAAAGGAGTTCTAATATGGCGCCAATTCCAAAAGGCAGCACGGTCGCGGTGACGGGCAGTGCCGGCTTTATCGGTGGGTGGGTTGTTAAAAAGCTTCTTGATAAAGGCTATAGGGTTCGAGCTTGCGTCCGAGATGTCGACGACGAGACTAAGACGTCTTTTCTCAAGGCGATGCCGGGTTATGTAACGCGGCGGCTGACACTCCATAGTGCAGATCTTGACAGCCCGGGCTGTTTCGACAGCATTTTTCAAGGCTGTCAGGGCGTGGCTCACCTTTCGCACGTCTCCACTTATGACGACGAGGGCTATGTGCGTGGTGTCTGCGATCACATTATTGAGAGTATCAATAAGTCCGGATCGGTGAACCGCGTTGTCGTGACGTCGAGCATCGCGGCTGTGATTTCTGAACAAGATATCCAGGAACTCGTGCGACGTCCGGTCTTGTTTGAGGGGCGATACCCCGATGAGCAGAATCCAAAGCGGACCGCAGCGCGGGGCCAGGGCTATTCTATTGGGAAGATGATCGCCGAGCGGGCTTTTTCAGACGCTGCCGAACAAAGCGGGCGATGGGACGCGATCACCTGCTGCCCGGGCGATAACGTGGGTCCCATTCTCTCGCGACACCACAAAAGTCGTGGCCCCTGGCAGCACCACATTGAGACCATGTTACTCGGCGAGTATATGCAAAATGTGGTGGGCGCGTATCGCCCTTGGTATACGGTCGACGTGCGCGATGTAGCCGAGGCACATATTCGCATGCTTGAGCGCGATGGTTTGACGAATGGAGAGCGGTTCATTGCGTGGTCGACCGAGACGCGCGACGTTGAGGATATCTGCGCCAGCATCGATCGCCTGCTGCCCGAATTAGGCTTCGCAGGGGCGACGCTGGTCGATCCTTTGCCTGACAGCGTAAAAGCGCGAGAGGCTGAGTTTAGGGCCGTTTGGAACGGTTGCGAGCTGCGAAATGATCGAATTAAAGATGCCTTGGACATGGAGTTTCGGTCGCTCGATGAATCGATCCGCGATTGTGTTGAATCGCTAATCACCGTTGGCGGTGTGAAACCCCTTTTCAGGTAAGGCGGCTGGATCTTCGCCCTCCACCCGTGTACTCCCTGTGTTGCGAAATCTGCTAGGGAATTATCGATAAGGCGTCTAATCCCGTGTCGCCACGGGATGGTTGGATCTCTATTTCTGGTTTCATTTAATCAAATGACCGTCCATTGTTGCGTTTGTCTAATTCGGCGACTATCTCGCGGTGCCGCGCGGCGGTGAGGTTATAGCGGCTGTATACAAAAACTGCGATGACGGCGGACAATGCCATGGTGGGCCCTGCTACGATGCCCATCCGCGTGAGTATTGCCTCGTCGAGTTGGCCGGGCACGGCCTCGAAAGGCAGTCGGACGTAGAGATCCAAGGCGATGCCGGCAAATAGATGTCCCACAGAATAAGAGGCTTTGGCAAAGAAGGCGCGAGCGGAGAAAAACAAACCGTCTTGGCGAAGCCCCGTGGCAAGTTCATTTTCATCAATAAGATCGCCAATCATGCCCATGATCGCCACCCCGCCAATTCCAATCGTTAAGGCGAATGCGCCAGCATTGGTGATAAGAATGGGTAGCAAATTCTCATCGTGGTTGACTGGCAGTAACCCAAGAAGTCGAAGGTCAATCGCTAATTGCGTAAAGATCGTCATGAAAATTAGCGCTGTCACAATGACCGGCTTACGATCGAATTTTTTCTGAAGTACTGGCGAGGCGAGCGCCCCAACGATAACCATGGGTGCGGCTACGAGACCAAAGTATTTGATGTCTTCGGGAGCAAGTTCCCAGAAATAGGTGTTTATGAAGACGTTTAAGGTGTCATAGATTCCACTCGTGATCATGAAGAAAAAATAGCCGACCATGAGGATAAGGTAGTTGCGGTTTCTGAAGGTGCTCAGGATTTCTCTAAAGAGCATAATGACGGTAAATCGCTCTGTGGGTGCCGGTGCCTCGGTCAATCGCTCGACATGCTTGAGTGTCAGTAGGGCACACCCCCAGATGGCGATGATGATGGCCGCGCAGGCGCATATGACCATTGGTCCATAAGCGGCTGGGTCGAGTTGCCCGGGTACCAGTTGCCCATCCGTTGCGCGTACTCGCTCCCCGGCAAAGAAATAACCCCAGGTGGAAATCGCCACGAGTGCGCCGGAAGCCGCACCAATGATTGTGTTGGCACTGAACAGTTGTGATCGTTGAAACTGGTCCTTGGATAACTCGCCACCCAGTGCAAGATGCGGGACATGGTAGAGCGTTAGAAATGCTCGACTTAAAATGGTGGTGAGGGCTAGCCAGATAAACAGACCGAGCTGGTGACTGCCTTCAACGAAGCCTTGGGGGGGATTGAAAATACAGTAAACCGTCAGGGCAAGCGGCACCGGCGCGACAAACATGAACGGGTGTCTACGACCATATTTTCCACGCCACCTGTCCGAGATTATGCCGACAACAGGGTCGGTAAGTGCATCACCCACCAGGGCAATCATGACGGCGATACCGATTAAGGTGTTTGATAAGCCTATGACTTGATTATAAAAAATGGTGATAAAAGTATTGAAAAGCCCCATGTAGACGGCTTCCGCCATTGCGCCGGAACCAAAGGCGAACTTTGTACCAAAGCTCAGACGAGTTGAGCCGACGTGCGTGTTGTCAATCACAGCTAGCGAATCCTTTTACTCAATGGGGTCTTCGGCATTGGCGAAGAAAAAATATTGCCTCGTTATTATTGTTAAGCTTTAATAATAATTGTAGTCTGCCTTTAATAGTTTTGCACGAACTTGGGGCCATGTCTGTCTGAAGCGTTAAGCGGCACTGGACACTTTAGAGTTTGGACGTAAATACAGAAATACGAGGCGAGCCGGTTTTGAGACGTGCTTGAAAAGGGTGAGCTGAGGTGCCGTGGGCTCCGTTTGAGTGAGCGTTAGAGAGTCATTAAATAAGACTAGGAGAAGGGTATGTCACATCGCCAAGGCCGTGTTATTCATGACGCCGACAGCCATATTATCGAAGGTCGCGGTTGGTTAGAGAGCTATGCGACCGAGTATGTCAAAACTCATTTAGACACGGGTGCTTTTGATCTCAACATGAAGGCCTTAGACCCGTTGATGGCAGCGGCCGATAAGCGGCTTGCGGGCGATGATCCGGCGCTTACCGAGGCACTGAAGTCCAACATCTTTGCCCACCCCGGCAAGCGTAATATGTGGAGTGCTTTCGGTGCGGTTGAAAAGGTTGAGCGCGGTGCTGCCCTGGATATTATGGGTGTCAGCTCACAGCTTATTTTTCCGTCAGTGGGTGCCGCTCGTTTTTCGAGATCTAAGGATTTGGAGGTGGTGTACGGTGGCTGCGATGCACTCAACCGAGGTATGGCAGACTTCTGTGCGGATGATCCGCGACTCATGTCAGTGGGCTATATATCATTGCGGGACCCGGAGCGGGCGCAAGTCTCACTCAAGTATGCGCTTGAGCTGGGCATCAATGCTATTTGGATTGGCAGCGATGCGGTGGACGGTCGCGCGCCTTCTCACATTGCTTACGATCCTTTGTGGTCGATGATGCAAGCGGCGGGAGTGCCGGTCACACTCCATATCGGCAGTGGCCAAAATATGCCGTCGGTGTACATGAACACCGGAGTGGAACGTGTACTTGAAGGCAATCTTGGTAACATCGAAACCACAAAACCCAAAGATCTCCCAGTGATTCACCACAGCATTGAGCGCTGGATTACCTGCATGATCTATGACGGTGTGTTGGAGCGTTTCCCTAATCTAAAAATCGGCATCATCGAGTTGGGGGCCAACTGGGTCCCCGCTACGTTGATGAACTTGGATATGGGTGTCTCGCTGCTCGGAAAGTTTGATCAAGGACTGAAAAAGCTATCGATGAAACCCTCGGAGTATTTTCAGCGGCAAATTCGTGTGGCGCCTTTGCATACTGAAAACACCGGATGGATTCTTCGGAATGTGGGTAAGGATATTTTGATGTTCAACACCGACTACCCTCACCCTGAGGGTGGCAGTGATCCCTATGGTGATTTTGAGCGCAGTCTGGATGCAGTTGAGCCGACTAAAGATGAGCTCGATCGGTTTTATCGATGGAATTTTGAGGATTACCTCGGTCTTAGGGCTTAGATCTTAGGTTGTGAGTCGATGGGGTGATGGAAGTGTTTATGGCGGCAGAGACGTCCTATGAGTGAGTGGCCGGGAAAGTCAGTCTCGCCCGCTGCAGAGCTCTATTTGTGGGGGTTTCCCACCGTGTCAGTGCACCGCACTCGGCTCATGCTGTCGTCTCACCATGACACCGGGACCTTACGTCACATTGAGTCTCTGTCGACACCGAGCGATAAAGCCATCGTCGCTATTAACAACGACACGTTGTACTCGTCGGGGTGGTACGACCTATCGCACGGTGATGTGGTGATCGATGTCCCGCCCATGGATAAGCCCAATCGGTACTGGAATCTCATGGTGGTCGATGCGTACACCCATGTGGCCTATGTATCACGTCGCCACCATGGCGTGTCAGGGGTGTCTGCTCGCGTAACTTTTGACCCAAAAGCCGAACCACTGGACGATGGTGAAACCACAATTCGGCTGGGCACACGGACTGCCTGGATCATTATTAGAGTCCTGGTCGAGTCTCTAGATGACCTGGCTCAAGCGAGAGTGCTACAGCGTCAATTTTGTGTTCGACCTGCCCTAGATCACCCACATATCAGGATGGAGTCAGCGGGCCGCGCTGCAAAAATCGCCGAGTCGGGTGCGCCATTTTTTACGGAACTGAGTGGCTACGTTGCGCACTCGCCCCCGGCGCCGTGGCACCCTGCATTGTCACCCGCCGCTAAAGCTATATTGGATGACCCTTCGGGTTTAACGGACGCCGAGTTAGAGGCAGGTATTCAAGAAGCAGAGGCGTTGATTAAGTCGGGTAGAACCACCGACACGGTCTTTAAAAATGGCTGGAGTACAGGCAGGGCTGCGGGCGGTCCCGGTGATGATATTTTGAAGCGGGCGGTGGGCGCCAAATTCGGGCTTGGGGGGCATTATGCGGTCGAAAACAGATCATATATGGCGTTATCGGACTCCCAACGAGGCGCATTGAGTGGCAAGCACGAGCTGTGCATGAAGTTTGATGCCGATAACTTACCGCCTTGCGATGCGTTCTGGTCACTGACGGCCTATGACATGGATCTCTACCTCGTTGAAAACGAGATTAATCGTTACTCCATTGGTGATCGAACGCCCGACTTATACCATGACGATGACGGTGGTTTGACGGTAATTTTGTCGGCGCAACGACCTCAACGGGCGGGAAATTGGCTGCCGGTACCCGATGGGCCCTACATGCTCGGGATGCGGGTTTATGAAGGGCATTCCTCGGTCCTCGATTGTCATTGGTTTCCGCCCGCGCTGACTCGTTAAGCGCGCTATTTAGGTTTAAGCTCCGTAATTGGATCGAATGCGACTCAGATAACAAAAAAGCAGGCGCCCCTATGAATTCGAAGACAGTAAACGAAATTCCAACGGTCGATTGGCTCGACCTTAATGCTGATCGCGATAAGTTCATGAAAGACCTGCGGTACGCGCTTTTGGAATGCGGATTTTTGGTACTCAAAAATGCACCAGGGCTGGACGACGCCTTTCAGCAGAAGGCGTTTCGAGAGGTTCGTCAGTTTTTTGATGCGCCCATGGATATTAAGAAAACCGCACACATATCGAACACACCGTACTTCCGAGGCTACACCCTGCCAACGCCGGCCGATCGTGGCCACGGACAAGTCATTGAGAATTTCCAGTACGGCTTTGAGCAAGACCCGATCTGTGCGCACGATGACGCTTCTCAGCCGATTCATAAACGTTTGTTTGTCGGGCCCAATACGTGGCCTAAGCAAGACTCGATGCCCGGCTTTCGACCACTCATTAACGATCTAAACCAGATTTATCACCAGCTCACACATCAACTGGGTGAACTCATTGTTGAGTCTCTGGGTGAGGACCCGGCCGAGTTTCGGCGTTATTTTGATCTTGAAGAGCCGTATCTCGCGGCGAGCCTCAATCATAACTACAGCCTTGAGGTCTTCTCTGATGAGGCAAAAAAAGAGGTTCGCGACTCGTATGCGCGATTCGACGCGGATAACGTGGGTGCGCACATTGACGGCCCTCCTTTTATCGCGCTGTTGATTAACGATCGTCCGGGCCTGCAGGTCGTGGCGGGAGAGGGTGATTGGGTGAATGCGCCCGTTACCTGTCGAACATCGTCGGGAGAGTACGATGTGCCTGTCATTGAGGGGTCGGTTATTGTGAACACCGGTGGCACGCTCATGCACCTCAGTGAGGGGCGTTACTCTGCGACATTGCACCGAGTTAATACCTTGTTGATTCCAGAGGGTGAAACACGTGTCTCCATGCCTTATTTTTTGTTGCCCAAAATGGAGGGTGATTTAGTACCTTTTGGGCGATCAGCGGCTGATAAAACCGGTGCTGCCGGTTACGAAGCGGGACGCGACCGAGGCGCAAACGCCTGCGTGAATCGAATGGGGACGTTCCCACAAGTGACCCGTCGCTGGTGGGTGGACGAGTTTGAGGCGCTAAAGGAGCAGCAACATCTGGAGGTCGAGGCGGAAACGCAAGCTGCGTTTGCGCTGGCAGCTCAACGCGGCAAACGGTTTAAAGCGCGCCCGACCAGTAAGTGATTGACACTGTGTGACGGCCTTATCGGTGTGGCGTGGTTGGAGGCTGCTCCGTCCAGGCAAGCATTGCCTCGGCGAGCGCATCGAATAAAGGGGCCGCCCAATCCTCACCTTGTTCGATACTGCCGGCTCTAGCCACTATGTCGACGGCGCGTGCAACTTCGATTATAGCGACCTCCGAGCCATATTCGGCAGCACGTTCGATCAGCGGATGCCATGCCGCGGATGAACCCTCTTCATCCGACAGGCCGCCTCTGACTCGCGCGCCCAGATTGTTGAGCTTCACAGAGGCATAAAAGTCGCTCATGGACGTTTGCAACAGTCGCTCCCAGGCTTCATTTCGCTTATGGATGCCCGTCACTAGCATTTGAGCGCCAGGTATTGGATTTTGTGCGTTGGGTGTGTCTGTGTCAGCCGTAAGCAAGAGTGTTTGAACGTTATCGTTGCCCTTGTGAACACCCGCTATAAAATGCTCCAACGCTTGGAAGCCTGCTAGGTCCTCTGAGTATTGCGTAATCGTTGGTGTTAAAACAAAGAACCCACGCGCGTTTAGGCGCTGCGCCATCGCTTTTTGCGTAATGGTGTTCCAGTCTTTACCAATGTGTTTACCATGAACCTGCGCCCCCGGTTGCATCGCACTCGGCTCGGTATATTGCATCGGCAAGACCGCAATGGGTTTGTCGGTATTGATCACAATTGCGGCCACGTCGGCGTGTGTCCAGTGTTTGCCAGTGTAGTTAAATTTAACGCGATACAGGCCGTCACCTTGGTCAAAGGCATAGGGACGATCAGCTGCATTAATCTGAATTTGCTGCACGCCCGCCACACTGACTTCTGGCCAAGCGATGAAAAGGACAGGCCACAGTTGCCTGAGCAATGCCCTCATGCCGGTGGGCTTAGCCGGTAAACCTTCCGAGCTACGCCCGAAAACATGAGGTCTTTTTCCGTTTCAGAAAAACCCCTTGCGATCTTTTTAAGCCCATTCCATAGCACGCGGTAGCCGATCGACAGTCGATCGACCGGAAAATTACTTTCAAACATGCAACGCTCGGGTCCGAAGCAGGCAATCGCATGATCGTAGTAAGGTTTTTGTGCTTCAAGAAACTCATCGGAGGAGGGGGGTAAGTCGCGTCCGTACCATCCAAAACCATTATCGGGCATGGCGAGCCCGCCGAGTTTTGCGAATACATTTTTGCATTCAGCGACGCGGGCGATGTCCTCCTGCCATTGCGCGAAGATGGTCTCCTTTTGATTGGCAAAGTCGCCGACACCCAAAGGCGTCCCAAAATGATCAAGTATCATCGTCGTTTCCGGAACGGCTTGGGCGAGCTTGAAAAAGTCATGGATTTGGAAATGGTACAGCCACGTATCGTATGTTAAGCCGCGCTGCCCTAGCGCTCTTACACCTTGTCTGAAGTCTTCATCATCCATGAGTCCTCGGTCCGCGCTACCCGGTATCACCAGCCCTTGAATATCACCCGCAGAGGCACCTGCGTGTCGAATACCCTTGAACAAATCTCCGGCGGTCTCTTCGTGAGCATCGAGCACTTCACTCAAACGACTCTCGCGAAGATTCGCGTGCGCAACAATTCCGGCAATCTGAGTTGGGGCGTGCCTATGGGTGGCGTTATCGGCTGCCGCTCGTATGAACGCGGTCTCGCCAACACAGCGGAGGTGTTCCGGACCCTTCTTCCAATAAGCGGCGCCGCACTCCATGAACACGGTCTGGGTCACTCTGTGACCGTCGCGGGTATCCTCCAGGAGTTCATCAAGGTTGTAGCCCATCGAGGGCTCAGGCCAAAGATGATGATGAGGGTCGACAATCTCACGATCTGGATCGACAACCGATTCCTGAACTTGTTGTAGCCAAGGGGTGTTGTTAAACATGTGGGTTCCTCTTTCAGGCGACTACCTTATCACTGGAGTCGACCGGTTTAGTGAGCCGTCTTTTAGTCGTCTTGCGCAAATCATTTCTACAGACATCAGAAATAGGCACACTCTTTGCAACCAGAGCTTTACGGTCTTACAAATACCCAGGGATACCCATTGAGCAATGAGGCTTCAAGTCGCCAGCTTCTCGAAGATTTCATCGAGACTCATCGGTTAAATGACATTTTCAGGCGAAATGTCGAAGGCTACTTCGACGCCTATGCACATCGCTTAGCCAAACTGGCAGCCGCGAGTCCGCGACCCATTATCGTAGGTATTAACGGATCACAGGGGTCCGGGAAGTCGACGCTGAGCGCTTATCTAAGCCAAATTATGCCCCGATTTCTCGATGTTGACTGTCACATTATTTCAATTGACGACTTTTACTTAACTCGAGCGCGGCGGCTTAAACTGGCGTCCGCCGTGCATCCGCTATTGGCGATTCGCGGGGTGCCGGGGACGCATGAACACCTGCGATTGGCGGAGGTTTTAGCTGCGGTGAGTGATCCCGATTCAAAGGAAGTGGTAGTTCCTGTCTTCGATAAACTCAAGGATGACCGCACCAAAAAAGTGCGAAAAATCCAGATCAGTGCGACGCCCACAGTGGTGCTTCTCGAGGGATGGTGCGTTGGGATCCCCGCACAAACGGCTTTGTCGCTTGCGGTTCCCGCGGGCCGGTTTGAATTTGTTAATGATAATTTGGGTGTGTGGCGAACCTACGTTAACGAGCAATTAAAGGGTCCCTATGCATCTATTTTTTCAACACTGGATCGATTGAGTGTGCTCAGGCCGCCGCTTTTTGAGGCGGTGTTCGA
>JABIZW010000256.1 GCA_018666295.1 Halieaceae bacterium | reverse complement strand
TGGAGTCATTGGCTCCCGGCGAATCGTGCCTGGGCTGTCCAGAGCGAATTATCAGAGGCTCCAAAGCCTTACACGCGTGCGATTGCACACAAGGTGGGTTGGCAATGGCGGATCCCACTTCAGCACCGAGCGGGAAATGGCTTGGTCTACTGTGACCGTTTCATGGAAGACGACGTCGCGCGTCAGCTCTTGCTCGATAACATCCCCGAAAAAACCATTACCGAGCCACGCCCGATTCGTTTTACCACCGGGCAACGCAAGCGCTATTGGAATAAAAACTGTATTGCTTTGGGGTTATCCAGCGGCTTCATTGAGCCCCTTGAGTCAACCAGCATTCACTTTATTCAAAACGGCATCATGTGGTTGCTCATGATGTTCCCAGACACCGCTATTGAAGACAGCACCGTGCAGGAGTACAACACCAAATTGCGCGCCGAAGCTGAGCATATTCGAGACTTCATTGTTCTTCACTACACGCTCAATGAACGTCACGGCGACCCCTTTTGGGACCACTGCCGGACCATGGCATTACCCGACACATTGACCCATCGTATGGAACTATTTCGTCAGTCGGCGCGGGTTTTTAAGCCGCAAGATGACGTGTTTGCCGAGAACTCATGGGTACAAGTAATGATGGGGCAAGGGATAACACCGGCGGGCTATCACAACATCGCGCAAGCACTGTCGCCGGAGCAAATGACCGCCTTCATGAAGGGCATCCAGCACGAGGTTGCGAAGACTGTAGGCTTACTACCCCCACACGGCGCGTTCGTCCAAACGCTTCTGCAGCACGCAAAAGTTTAAGCAACCCTACGCAGATTGATCTAAGCGCTCCATAGAGATTGAGCGTTCGAAGTCTTCGGGGGACTGTGGTTCAAAAAAACCGTAACGCGCAGACAAAAAAAAGCCGGGGATAAACGCCCCGGCTTTTTAATTTTTACGTATCCATTAACGCGTCAGCAGATAGCTCCACCAACCACCATCAGCCACTTCAACAGACACACTCATGGTTCCGTCATCGTTAAGGTAAGCGTTATATGAGATAGAACCGGGCGCGTCTCCTGGCGAACCAATCTCCGCACCGTTCACAGCCTTCGGCAAACCAATATAGGAACCCTGACCTGTGATGACGAGCGTCTGTGCATCACCGTCATAACTAAAGGTAGCAGGAATTGATCCGTCATGGGGTGCAACAGGTGCCGCGCATGAATCGTCACCACCTTGCCACACTTCAACCCAGGTATCAGCGCCTACATCGTTAGTAAATGAACCGTCATCACCGAACACAAAGGCATCATCAAAGTAACAAGACCTTAGCGCCGTAACGCCCGCATCGTTACTCCACCAAGACACGTTAAACTCAGCAGGGCCGACACCGAGGGAACCATCAGACTCCGCCATGTACCATGTACCGGAGATGGGTGATGGCCCAGCAGGCTCTGCAATCTTCACGATCTTGTAGCTCCACCAGCCCCCGTCAGCAACTTCGACAGTTACCGACATGGAGCCGTCGTCTTGTGGCGTAGCGTTATAGACAATGCTTCCGGGTGCGTCGCTAGGTGACGCAATTTCCGCACCGTTTACCGCCTTAGGCAATCCGACGTAGGACCCCTGACCGGTGATGGTCAATGTACCTGCGTCTTGATCATGGCTCCATGAACCCGGAATCGAGCCGTCATGAGGCGCAACAGGCGCATCACAGGCATCCGTACCGCCCTGCCAAGCTTCAACCCACGTGCTTCCCTGAGTCTCAACTTTGAAGCTGCCATCGGGATTAAACACATATTCATCATCATAGAAACAATCACGTACAGCAATTACACCGTCATCACCGCTCCACCACGAGACATCAAACTCGGCTGGTCCTACACCTAATGAACCTGCCTCAGACGCGACGACCCACGTCCCCTGGAAGGGCGATGGGGGTGGCGGCTCGGCCGTTTTAATGAACTTGTAGTTCCACCATCCGCCGTCAGCCACTTCCACTGCCACGAGCAATGAACCGTCTTCCTGTTCGTAAGCATTGTAGATAATGCTACCCGGGGCATCACCGGGCGATGCAATTTCCTGACCGTTGACAGCCTTTGGAAGGCCCATGTACGAACCTTGACCATTAATGGTCAAGGTTTGAGCGACATCGTCGTACTCGAAGGTTGCAGGTATTGAAGCATCGTGAGGTGCTACTGGTGCGCCACAAGCGTTTGTTCCACCCTGCCAGGCTTCGACCCACGTATCGTCGCCTAGAACATTTCTGAACGTGCCGTCCCGACTAAAGACATACTCATCGTCGTAGTAGCACGCACGCAGTGCAATCACGCCGTCGTCGCCATTCCACCATGACACATCAAACTCGGCAGGACCGACACCTAAAGAACCGGCTTCTGGAGCCAGCATCCATGTACCAAGGATCCCTGTGTCTTCGACCTCAACAACGGCCTCTCGCTCAAGTCGAATGTTGGCCACCTTCAATGACTTTCCGTCTTGCTCGCCGTTGGGCGACAGGACCAAAAACGCCTTGACCGCAGCCAAATTTAACCGGCCACCGGGTGGGTTGTTTTGTTCTGCATTCGTTGACAAGAGAAGGTCTGAGATCGGAATCACGAAACTCTTCCAAGTCCCTGCGGCATAACCGGCCAGATCCAGCTCGATCGCACCAGTGCCTTGTGGGTAGTCGTTCTCAACCTTGAAGATCACGCCGTCTGCCACAGTTTCAGCCGACACCTGAAGATCAAACTTCAGGTTGCCGCCAGTAGAACCACTGAGGTCAAGGCCTTGCGCGTCCTTAATGAACCACGCGCCACCGGCACCCGCACCAAAATTAATCTGAACCGCGTTGGTACCGATATCAGAATCACCGGTAGGCACGACCGACCAAGTCACCTGGTTAGACGTATTTCCGTCACAATAATCGGATGCAAACGCATTCTCCGCAGAGACCGCACAGATACCGGGCGACCACGCTGATCCGACCTGTCCGTTATCGTCCAGTACCGTAATCACCAAGTCGTCAGAAGACCGCGCTGGAGGCGCGATACCACAGTTTCCATTTGGCGTACCACAGACTAGGCGCACGTTATCAAGCTGGACGTGCGCATTCGAGCTAGGCTCGACAACCACCAGGTTCTGAACCGCACCGAGCGCGAGCGTTTGCTCGCCTCGATTGGCTAGAAGTTGATTAATCGACACGCTGTAGCTGAACCACTCGTTTTTGGGAAGATCAGCAACGTTCAGCGTCACGCTTCCCAGTGCGGGGTAACCACTGTCCATTTTGATCGAAATTGTACTGTTTGGTGCCGTCTGCGAGCTGTCGACGTACATGTCGAACTTCAGCTCACCACCACCGCGATGACCGTAGACATCAATCGTTTTGCCATCAGTCGCGTTGATTACAACATTACCGCCACCATCACTCATGACGTCGAGTACGTTTCCACGACCCTCAACCGCGACATCTGACGCAGTGATGTTGATATTACCGTTGTCGTTGTAGCCAACAACTGCCTGCAGGTCACGCGTAACGTCACCTGTCAGGAAAGTCCATGTCAGCGGCCCCGCGGCATCGGCGTAAATAGAGGTTGTTACGACTTCAGGTGTCTGCCCATCAGCAGATTCAACCGACCGATCAGCGAGGCTGTTACAGCCGACGCCGTTCGCAGTGGCAACCTGACACTCGTACACACGAATGTAGTCCACCACCATCTCGCCCGGGACAGCCGCTGTATCGAGCTCAACGCCTGGACCCACGCCACCTACCGCCAAGTTCACCAAGAGGTGAAAGTCTTGATCAAATGGTGCGGCAGGGTTGCTCGCAAGTTGATAGCCGTCTGTGCTGTCTTTGAAGTAGTAGCTGTAGTACACGTCTTTGCTGACGGTCTTCAGATGCTCACCGTCAACAAACCAGCGCAGGTAGTCGCCTGACCACTCCAGCGCGTAGGTGTGCCAATCACTGGCATCGTCCACGTCAGCCGCGTCTGTCGTAATCTGGTTGAGTGGCCACTCAAATCCGTAGTGCGCTGCCATGAACACACCTTGGTTGTCTGTTCCGGCATTGACGACTTCCATGATGTCAATTTCGCCGCCGGCTGCCCACGTTCCGTAGGTCGAATTAGTCGGCATCATCCAAACCGCGGACCACATGCCGTCGCCGGGCGCCGCCTTCGATCGAATTTCCACTCGACCGTATTGGAAATCAAACTTGTTCACCGAGCGCATCCGCGCCGAAGTGAATGCACTGTTACCCACATCTTCCTGTCGCGCTTCAATGACAAGCGCAGACGCATCGTCTACGTCCTGGATGGACGCATTATCCGCCTGATAGTACTGGAGCTCGTAGTTTCCCCACCCAGGCAAGCCATTATCGCTGCCGTCACCGAGCTGAAAGGTCCAGTTAGCCGAGTCAACGGCGGCGCCGTCAAATTCATCAGACCATACCAGGCTCCACTCTTCTTCTTCTTCAAGGTAGAACGGCTCAACTTCGGGAGAAGTCGCACTTCCTCCACCACACGCACTTAGGAGAGCTGCCGCAAGGCCGATTCCAAAAAGACGGCCATGACGATACAAGCGATCAAACATGAGTAACCCCAATTCAATATATTAATTAGATTTAGCAGAGTGCTTTATCCCACAACGAAGAACATCTCTTAATACAAACGCGACGATAGGGACTTTCAGCGAGACAAGTGGGAAAGCGCCTCGCGAGGCCTTATCCCATGAGATCTTGCACGGCAGAACGGTAGTTTCGACTGACCTTCAAACTTACGTCATCATCCAGGTGGAGAAGGCACTCTCCTTTGGGAATCGCGTCCACAGACCGCACCTTATGGAGGTTTACAATGGTCGAGCGGTGAATTCGTACAAACTCAGCGGTGAGCTTTTTTTCAAGCTCTTTCATGGTCGATCTCAAAATGTAGGTCTCATTACTCGCATGAACGCACATATAGTCTCCCGCCGCATCGATCCACTCAATGGTTTCAAGCTCCACCAAATGCGTGTGAGGACCGTCTTTTATCGGCAGTCGGGACAGACGGTCGAGCGGATCGTTGGCTAACAGTTCGCTCCCGCCTTCAAGGCCCGCAATCGCGGCGACTGCGGCTTCTTTGCCGCTCTGCAGTGCCACGGACAGCATTCGATCGCGCGCACGCGACACGGCGACTTCAACGCGCTCTGCCTCGAAGGGCTTGAGAAGGTAGTCCACCGCATTGGCTTCAAATGCGCGCACGGCGTATTCATCGTAAGCTGTTGCAAAGATCACGACCGGCATGCTGTCTCCTTGGCAGCGTTTAACAACTTCGAACCCATTCAAACCCGGCATTTGCACGTCAAGGAACATCAAGTCAACAGACTGTTTTTGGAGCGCCAAAAGTGCTTCCCGCCCACTGCGACATCGGCCCACCACCGATACCCCTGGCACTGATTTAAGCAAAGTCTCCATGTAGTCGAGCGCCAAAGGTTCATCATCGACAATCAAAATTCGAAGTTTTTCTGGCATTACCGTTTACCCCTAGTCGGCAAGTGTAACGCAAGTTTTAAACCTCCGAGCGGTGACCTTGAGGCATTAAAACTGAACATGTCGCCATAGAGATTTTCCAACCGTTCCGCGGTGCTTCGCAGGCCGAAACCCGGGCTATCAAATAAGTCCGCCAAGTTCGGGTCTTTCGTGTCTTCGCTTGATCCGCTGTCCTCAACGCTGAGAACGAGCGATTTAGTCTCACGACGGGCTGTCACCCGAATACACCCCCCCTCCTCTGCACGGCCAATGGCATGCTTGATCGCGTTTTCCACCAAAGGCTGCAGCACCAAACTCGGAACTTGTATGGCGAGCGCGCTGGGGTCGATGTCTTGCTCTACAACCAACCGATCTGAAAATCGCACCTGCTCAATTCTCAAGTAATGGTCCAGCGCCTCAATTTCATCGCGCAGAGGGATCGTAATATTACTATCGGACTCCAGTGAAAACCGAAGAAACGTCGAGAGCTCTGCAATCATGCTCTGTGCATCCTGACTTCGTTGTGTGCCGACCAGCGATGCAATGGAGTTAAGCGTGTTAAACAAGAAATGCGGATTCAGCTGATAGCGCAACAACTTTAGTTGCGCCTCCTTCGCCGCAGACTCAGCGGACACCAGCTTAAATGCTTCCTTTCGACGGCCGGCCTCCAGTACCAATAAAGATTCCTTCTCGCTCTGCAGCAATTGCGCAAACTTGACCAAGTGGTAGAGGGACACCCAAGCCAAAAACACAAACAAAGATGCGAAGAACCAACCTCCAAAGTCGCCCCAAAGTCCTGTCTCGTAGGTGATGGTCATCATGAGCTGAAGACGCAATCCGGTCCACATAGTGGCGCTCAGAACAATCAGCCCAATCGCAATACAGACACGATGCCAGGGCGTCCAGCTCCACGTGTGTTTAATGGCCATCCTCAATGGAACGCTGAGCATAAACCCAATAACAGACTGGATAATGTTGTGCGCAATGTAAGCAAACTGCAATTGATCGTAGGGCAGAGACAAACTCACCAAGGTCACGACCGAGAGTCCCGTCCAGCCCCCCGCGTTGAGTAGCCAAAACAGCCTATCCGAGTCATTGACCGTTCGCGAAAAGAACTGAGTAAACGAGCCGCTGTGTATCAGTACCTGATTCATTAAAAGCGACTTTGGAGCGACTGGATTGCGCTCAAACCTTCAGTCCGCCGGTGTCTATATCTACAAAGCGGGCGCCCGAGCGGACCAGCTCCTCAAGCAGTGGTGATACGCGAATCGAATCGTCAGATGCCGCAAGATCAGTCATGACCGCAAGTACCTTTTCAGCGCCAATGGTGTCCGCATAGTACATGACACCGCCTTTATCCAGCGGCCAACCGTAGCCGTTAATCCAAACGACATCGATGTCACTCGGGCGCTGCGTTTTATTTTCTTCCAAAATCGCCAAGGCTTCATTAACCATGGGAATGACGCAGCGATCGACGATGTCTGCGGCCACTAGCGTGGCGTCGGTCGCACCGGTAATGTCCCGAATAATATCGGCCGTCACGTCCGACGGAATATTCTTTCGACTTTCGTCATAGTCGTAATATCCCGCCCCCGTCTTTTGACCTCGCCGGTCGAGCTCACACAGTGCGTCTCGGATCGGGTTGGCGGTCTTCGCGCCCTTTTTCCAACCGATATCAAGACCTGCTAGGTCCGCCATTTGAAAAGGCCCCATCTTAAACCCAAACTCGTTAAAGGCCGCGTCGATATCCCACGGCATAATGCCCTCGTAAACCAACTTGTTCGCCTGATACTGCCGAGCAAATAGAATTCGGTTGCCCACAAAGCCCGGACAGACACCGACGAGCGTTGCCACTTTACCAATGTGCTTGGCTAGGTCGACGGAGGTAGCAACGACATCGTCCGCTGTATGCTGTGCACGAACAATCTCGAGCAGGCGCATCACGTTAGCGGGCGAGAAAAAATGAAGCCCAATGACGTCTTCGGGCCGAGAGGTCACCGCAGCGATCTCGTCAATGTTGAGCGCGGAAGTATTCGTTGCAAGAATTGCACCGGGCTTCGCTATCTTATCGAGCTGACTAAACACAGATTTTTTAATGTCCATGTCTTCAAACACGGCTTCAATAATCAGGTCGCAATCAGCTAATGCGGAGAGGTCCAGCGCTGGCGAATAGCAATTCATACAGATATCAACTTCCTCTTGCGGAAAACGGCCTCTGTCTGCGCTGCGCTGATAGTTCTTGCGAATGGTGCTCAAGCCACGATCCAGTGCTTCTTGTTTCGTTTCAAC
Source organism: Halieaceae bacterium (assembly GCA_018666295.1). Classification (GTDB taxonomy): domain Bacteria; phylum Pseudomonadota; class Gammaproteobacteria; order Pseudomonadales; family Halieaceae; genus Luminiphilus. The sequence continues at coordinate 7,864 of JABIZW010000256.1, read as the reverse complement.
AAGCGTGACCGGAATTCCCACCGACGCAAAATTCATAGAAATTCCGCCACCCATGGTCCCCGCTCCAATAATACCGACGCGCTCGATATTACGGCGCGGCAAATCATCGGCGATGCCGTCAACATTCCAAGCTTGATGGGCGGCATGACGCAAATAGTCTGCGACATTTGAGTCAGAGTGGGGATTTGTCATCGGTTTACCTCTATTTTATTAGGTGTGGTATTTGTGTCTGCACTGAGTCTAGTGCCTAAGACTCGTCAGGTAAAAGCCCGAACAAGATCTCAGCGCTTTCTTCAAAATTATTTTTATATTTCTACAGCAGACACCGGGACAGTCACTTGAGCGCGCAAACGTTCTCTCACCGGCTTCCCGATCGACCATTACTTATTTGAGGCGTCCTCTCAGGCGAGACCACCCATTAAGACGTACTTAATCTCTAAGTAGTCCTCGATTCCGTATTTCGACCCTTCGCGGCCCGATCCGGATTCTTTAACGCCACCAAAAGGAGCCATTTCGTTAGAGATAATACCTTCGTTAACACCGACGATGCCGTATTCGAGCGCCTCGCTAACACGCCACACGCGACCGATATCACGCGTATAAAAATAGCTCGCCAGTCCGAACTCGGTATCGTTCGCCAGTGCAATCGCCTCGGCTTCAGTGTCAAAGACGGTAATCGGTGCAACCGGACCAAAAATCTCATTGCGAAATACAGCCATATCAGGCGTCACGCCCGTCAATATGGTCGGTGCGTAGAAATTACCGCCACGTTCGCTCGGAGATCCGCCAAGCGCCACTTGGGCACCTGCATTGACCGTGGCCTGTACCAATGCATCCACGTCGCGTACCGCGCGGTTGTTGACCAATGGGCCCAAATCAACACCGTCCTCAAGACCGTCACCCAAAGTCAGCTTTGCCGTTTCAGCGACGAGTTTCTGGGTGAACTCCTCCGCCACCGACGCTTGAACCAGCAACCGGTTTGAACAGACGCACGTTTGGCCGCTGTTTCGATACTTTGACACCAAGGCGCCCTGCACCGCTGAATCAATGTCAGCGTCGTCGAACACAATAAATGGCGCATTACCGCCGAGCTCCATCGACGTTTTCTTCAGCGTGGGAATGCATTGGGACTCCAGCAGTTTCCCAATTTCTGTGGAGCCTGTGAATGACAGTTTACGAACCACAGGGTGACTGGTTAATTCATTCCCAATATCAGCAGAGCTCCCAACCACAACGTTAAGTACGCCATCTGGAATTCCTGCGCGCTGAGCAAGCTCAGCCAGGGCCAGCGCTGAAAGGGGCGTCTCGCTGGCGGGCTTGATCACAATCGAGCACCCTGCCGCGAGTGCTGGCGCCGCCTTGCGGGTGATCATTGCATTGGGGAAATTCCATGGCGTGATGGCCGCACACACCCCCACCGGCTGTTTTATACAGACAATGCGTTTGTCGGAAGATGGACTGGGTATAACGTCACCGTCCACTCGCTTTGCCTGCTCGGCAAACCATTCAATATACGAGGCGCCGTAGGCCACCTCGCCACGGCTTTCAGCAATCACCTTGCCCTGCTCTAGTGTCATAATGCGCGCGAGGTCTTCTTGGTTTGCCATGATGATATTAAACCAATCGCGCAGAATATTTGACCGCGCCTTGGCTGGGAGTTCTCGCCAGCTTTTCATCGCCTCAGACGCTGCAACAATTGCCGCCCGTGTCTCTTGTGCGCCCAACTTGGCAACGCGTGCAATCACGTCACCGTTAACCGGGTTGAGCACGTCAATGGTCGAACCATCGTCGGCATCGACCCAGGCACCGTTGATAAAAGATTGCGTTTTAAAAAGGCCTTGATCATTGAGTTGGTTTATCACGCTCTACTCCCCCGCGCGTTTATGACAAATGAAACTTATCGGTTGATGTTACCCGTTGAGTTTTGCGAGTGTCTCAGAATCGAGGCCCAATGCACCCAACACCTCAGCGGTATTTGCACCGACCACGGGAACCTCACCAGCATCGCCAGGGGTTCGACTGAGCTTTGGCGCTGGTGAAGGCTGAGCAATTCCATCCCGAGTAAAGAATGTCTCTCGTGCCACGTTATGCGGATGCTCAAGCGCCTCTGAGAAATTAAGCACCGGTGCAAAACAAACATCAGTGCCCTCGAACTGATCACACCACTGCTGACGCGTCTTCGCTGCAAAAATATCGCGGAATCTTGCCTTGCCCGCTGGCCATTGCGCCTTGTTCCATTGATCAGCGAACACAGGGTCTTCAGTGAGCTTAAGCGCCTGAATCAACAGCGCGTAAAACTGCGGTTCTAGTGCGCAGACAGTCACGTACTTGCCGTCGGCACATTGATACGTGTCGTGCCAGGGCGATCCAAAGTCGGCCCAGCCTGAGCCGGGGACGTCGGTCATCTGACCCGAGTTGTGCATACCCCACAGCAGCGTCGAAATATAAGCAGATCCGTCAGTGATTGCCGCATCGACAATTTGCCCCTCGCCTGACTGTTTGGCGTGAATGACGGCGCTTAAAATACCAAATACGAGCATCATGGTGCCCCCACCCAAGTCACCGATAAGGGTCAAAGGTGCCGTCGGCCGCTGCTCATGACTCCCGCCCGCCCACAGCGCGCCGGTAAGCGCAATATAGTTCGGGTCGTGGCCTGCCGCATGTGACAAGGGGCCTGTTTGCCCCCAACCAGTCATGCGACCGTACACAAGCTTTGGGTTTCGAGCACAGCACACCTCCGGACCCAAGCCCAGTCGTTCCATGACGCCGGGTCTAAAGCCCTCAATAAGCACATCGGCATCGTCAATGATCCGTAAAAGCGCCTCGACGGCATCGGGGTCTTTTAAATTCAAAGCAACGGACTGCTTACCGCGGTTGAAGATGGCGTACTTTGCGAATACCGCCGCGGCTTCTTTGTCCGGTACGGGCCGATCTATGACGGTCACCTGCGCACCCATGTCTGCCAACATCATGCCGGCACAAGGTCCCGGGCCAATCCCTGCAAGCTCTACCACTTTGATTCCGTTTAACGCACCTGCTGCCATGATGTACCCCTCGATTCGAAGGCACCGATGCTCGCACCAAGCGTCAGCCGATGCAATGTGTCGTCACCAGTAAGCGAGCAATCTGCCGCTCGGCTGCAAGCCCCATCATACCGAGCTGTTTGTGCATGAAGGACTTGCCGATTAGCACTTGGCCATCCGGCCCGCACGCGATATGTTCCCCGTAGTGTTTAAGCACAACGCGCGCCCACCGTCACGCAACCTGGGTTTTGCGACGTCGATTTTAAAAATACAAAATAACGAGGAAGCCTAATGACACCGACTGCCAGATCACTGAAAACAATCCTGTTTATTCTGACTTACGCCGCATCCATGGGAGCCGCGGCTGATGAATGCATGCCCTCCCCTTGGGGTGCTGATGATCAGATTGGTGCGGCTAACCGAATTACGACGGAGCGCACAGCCACAGCTGCTCAGCTGGTCAAAAAAGGTGAAAGTCATCCACTGGGTATTGTGATCGAGCCCGGTATGCCCGCCTATCCGCCACGCTACACGCAACTTCAAGTCGTGCAGCCGCTCCAACAATTCAACGCCGACCTCGGTGTGGGCTGGGATGCGAGCTCTAACGATGATGTGCTTCAGATGTGGCTGGGTACCGGACCACAGATTGATGGCCTGGGTCATATGGGTGAAGCGGGCGAGTTCTATAACTGCAACCAAGGCAAAGACTTCTCAGTCATTACGGGTCTGACGAAACTCGACATTAGCGGCATTCCCCCCCTTGTCGGGCGAGGCGTTCTGATCGACATGGCTAAACAGATGGGCGTGGCCCACTTGGCCGCGGGACAGCCTATTACTTCGGACGACATTAAGGCCGCAATGAAAGCCCAAAATATCGTCATTGGTGAAGGCGACATCGTGCTGTTGCACACTGGCTATACCGACGCGAAACTGCAGACCGAGCCGCAACTTTGGGCCGCCAGTATTCCCGGTATTACCAATGAGGCCGCTGTGTTTCTTGCGAGCTTGAAACCCACAGCCGTAGGGGCAGATACCTGGGGGCTAGGCGCCGTTCCTCCGCGCCCCGGCGACAAGATATTCTATGACCACGTTGTACTGCTTAAGCAAAACGGCATTTACATTCTTGAGACAATGAATACCGGTCGACTGGCTGAAGAGGCAGTGCACGAATTTATGTTTGTCTTGGGCCAAGCGCGACTCAAAGGCGCTGTTCAAATGATCATAAACCCAGTGGCGATGTGGTAAGTCAGACGCGACAAAACCGAATTGTTACTCACAAAAAGGGCAGCCTTGGCTGCCCTTTTTTTAGCAGAGCTTGCGCTCAGTCCGCGAGTAAATCTCTCCCTATAATGAGCTTCATGACCTCGCTAGTACCACCATAAATTCGCTGTACCCGCGCATCAGCATAAGCCCTCGCCACCGGGTACTCCCACATGTACCCATAGCCTCCGTGCATTTGCACGCACTGGTCTGTCACCTTCCCTTGAAGCTCGGTCGCCAGTAGTTTTGCCTTCGACGCCTCGACCGTCGATAGCTCTTTTTTGACCAATAGCTCGGCACATCGGTCAATAAACACGCGCATCACCGTCACCTCGGCTTCAAGTTCTGCAAGCTTGAACTGTGTGTGCTGAAAATCTGCAATTGCCTTGCCAAAGGCCGTGCGCTGCTTCACGTACTTTACGGTTTCCTGAATAACAGCTTCACAGGCGGCGACGGCAGACACTGCAATCGATAGACGCTCCTGCGGTAGCTCTCGCATTAGGTAGATAAACCCCATCCCGGCCTCACCTAAAAGATTGTCTTTGGGGACCTTGACGTCGTTAAAAAACAACTCAGAGGTGTCCTGGGCTTTCATGCCCATTTTTTCAAGGTTTCGACCCCGCTCAAAGCCCGCCATACCGTCTTCAACAATTAATATACTAAATGCCTTGGCGCCCGCTTTCGGGTCAGTGTCGGTCCGGCAGACAACAAGCACAATATCCGCCTGTTGCCCACAAGTGATAAACGTCTTAGAGCCATTGAGCAGGTAGTGATCGCCCTTGTCGACGGCGGTTGTTCTAATGCCTTGAAGATCTGACCCCGTTCCGGGTTCGGTCATGGCGATGGCGACGATGCACTCACCTGAAACACACTTCGGCAAAAATTTTTGCTTCTGAGCTTCGCTTCCAACGTTCTCAAGATAAGGCACCGTGACATCGTTGTGTAAGATAAAACCCACACCGGTAAGGCCCAAGCGCGACGCTTCTTCGCTGACCACCATGTTGTAACGAAAATCGGCTCCGACGCCGCCGTAGGCCTCCGACACACCCGGGCACAACATGCCTTGCGCACCCGCTTTGTTCCAAAGTGAACGGTCGATCTGCCCATCCTTCTCCCATTGGACGTGTTGCTCGTACGCCTCCTCCAGAAAAAACTTACGAACAGCGTCTCTAAAGACCTCATGATCTGAGTCAAAAATGTGTCGTGGAATCATCTGCGTGTCATGCCCTCTTATCGTCGTACACCGCGGCGAGGAATTATCTAAGTGAGTCCCTCGATTCTGCGAGGGAGTCTAGCGACTGCGTCCTCAAGAGGCCAATACGAAAAGAGCAGCGCGCCCGGCAGAAAGCCTGGTGAACAGATCAATACGACACGAAGACTGAGCGACTGCGCGGTTTTGTTATCGGGCGCCCACGCTAAGCGTCGAGCGATTGGTGGCGATAGGCAAAGACCGGCATACACAGGAGATAGACCACACTCATGACGGTGAGTGTTTCCCACGGGTAGATCAGCAGGCTGGCCATATGTGTGATCATCAACGGCACCACGATGAACATGTAGGCCGATGGAATTTTAAATGACTTGAGTGACACCGTGGGGACTTGGGACACCGCTAAAAAGCCACAAAATATAAGATAGGCAGAAACGAGACCCGGCACCTTGGTCACCATTTCGACCTCTAAAAGATGCAAATAGACCGGTAGCAGCGTCAGCAAGGCAAGCGTTGGTGCAGGGACGCCTTCAAAGGTTTTAGCGATTTCCGCGTCATCGTGAGCATTAAATCGCGCCAAACGGTAGGCACAACACGCGGCCACAACCATGATCGCTACCCAGGTGAAGTCGACCCGGGTTGACTCGCTGAAGAGCGCTAAGTGCACAATCAAGCCAGGGGCAATACCAAAGTTAAAAAAATCAGCCAAGGTGTCTAACTCTTTACCGATGCGAGACGTCGAGTTAAGCGCACGCGCCACTCGGCCGTCTAGACCATCTAAAATCATGGCCAACACCAAGGCGATCACCGCAAGATCGACACGCCCGTCGAGTGCAAAGCGGACCGAGGTAAGTCCCACACAGACCGCACCCAATGTCATAAAATTAGGCAGTAACATCAGCGGTCGAATCCGACCTTTCGACTGAGTGAGGTCGCGATCAAGTGGTTCGGTCACTTGGAAATTCCTGTGCGAGCGTCGGTCTGGTCTAAGTGCGCAAGAATCGTTTCACCGGCAACCGTCTTTTGACCTAAACACACTGCAGGACCCACGTCTTTTGGTAAATAAATATCCAGCCGACTACCGAAGCGAATCAAGCCAAAACGATCCCCCGCGGTCAACTCAGCGCCCTCATTTACAAAACAGACGATGCGACGTGCGACGAGACCGGCAATTTGCGTGATTCCGATTTTAATGCCGTCGGTCCGCGTAATGGTGATGGAATTACGCTCATTGTGTTCACTGGCCTTATCCAACGAGGCATTGAGGAATTTTCCATGGTGGTAGCTGACACTCGTTACGGTGCCATCAATACAGGCGCGATTGACGTGGCAATTGAACACGTTCATGAACACCGAAACGCGGGTCAAGGGCTCGTCACCTAAACCCATTTCCGGCGGGGGCGTGACGTCTTGTATCAATGACACCACACCGTCCGCGGGCGAAATAACGAAACCCTCGCCCTGGGGCACAACCCGAACGGGATCTCGAAAAAAGTAGTAACACCAGACCGTAAGACCCACCCCTATCCAGAATAAGGGATCCCATATCAACCCCAAGAGGAAGGTAGCGATCGCAAAAGACGCCACAAATTTTCGCCCTTCCGGGTGCATTGGAAGGATGACGGAATCGAGTAAGTTCATTGTCTAACACACCTTTGTCAGTAGCTTGCAGAGCGCTCGGCAGTCGAGGCTGAGGGCGCAAGTATAAGACGTCTGACAGAGGTGTCGAGGGAAGCCGTTCAAAACGAGCTGTGCAAGGCGTTCAAAGTGATACTGAATTTAGCCTGCACACCTACACTTTCATGAATGCGAGAATGTCAGCAACGAGTTCGTTGGGGATCTCCTCCTGAATGAAGTGCCCGGCCTCGGGATAAACTTTGTGAGCCTGTCCGCGAGAGCCCGGTATCGCCTTCTGCAATCGTGCCTTGCCGCCTTTGGACATCGGATCTTTGTCGCCAAACAATGTCAGAAACGGCTTATTAAACGTGCTCAACTTTTCGAGTGCCGCTCGGTTTGCCTGCGCACTTGGGTTGTCCGGTGTCACGCCGATTAGTCCGGGAAACGTCAAAACTCCCGCTTGCTGCCGAAGTGTCTCAAACGGCGCATAGTAGGCAGCCCATTCCTCATCTGTCAGAGAACGCATTAGTACGCTGCCCATCGCTCGTCTGAAGGGGAATGCCCAGAAAAAGCGCATAATGATTTGCCACAATTTGAGCGCTTTGTTGCCTTGCCCTGTCGGTAGTCCGGTGTTCGAAGCAATCACACGCGCAAATCGATCCGGGTAGTCAGCAACCAAGTGGAGCCCTATCGTTCCACCCCAATCTTGACAAAAAAGCGTGATCTCGTTCAGGTCTGCTGTCTCGAGCCAGCG
>JABIZW010000111.1 GCA_018666295.1 Halieaceae bacterium | reverse complement strand
GGTGGCTTACAAACTCATTGCGATTTCGGACTTCTCTACGTCAGCAGTGACACAAGCCCGACCGAGCCCCTCGAGCAAGACGAATCGAATTCTGCCCGACTGCACTTTCTTGTCGCCTTGCATCGCGCGCATAAAATCATCAAGGCTCATCTCAGGAGGAGCCGCGACAGGCAGGTCAAATGACTCCAAAAAGCTCACGAGACCGTCAAGCACCTGAATGTCTATTTGACCTCGAGCAACAGAAATACGTGTCGCGATGACCATACCAACAGCAACTGCTTCACCATGGAGCCACTGCCCAAAGCCCAGTTCACGTTCGATCGCGTGCCCAAATGTATGCCCAAAATTGAGAACTGCACGGACCCCACCCTCTCGCTCATCTCGATTCACAATGTCGGCCTTAATTTCACAGCAGCGTGAAATCACTTCACTGATCGTCGCCTGATCGCGGCGCTTGAGTGCGTCCACACTTTCAAGTAACCGATGGAAAAAATGAGCATCAGCGATGAGTCCGTATTTAACGACCTCTGCAAGACCCGCTGCGAACTCGCGCTCCGACAGTGTGCTCAACGTCATCGTGTCGATAATCACCCCAATAGGCTGGTGAAAGGCACCGATGAGGTTTTTACCCATGGGGTGATTGATCGCGGTCTTCCCCCCCACAGACGAGTCAACTTGTGCCAACAATGTCGTGGGTATTTGGATGAAATCAGCGCCCCGCAGAAAGGCGGCTGCGGCAAAACCCGTAATGTCGCCAACGACACCGCCGCCTAAGGCAATAAAAACACAGCTCCGCTCCTGCTGATCCTCAAGCGCTGCGGTCACAATTGTACCAAACGACTCAAGCGTCTTATGAGACTCGCCATCGGGGAGTACGACACGCGTTACTTTTCGCTGATCGCCCAGCGACTCAAGCACCAAGGCCTCATAGAGCGGACCGACTGTTTCGTTGGTCACCAAGCAGACGCCTCGATCTCCGAGAAGCCTAGGGAGTATCGCGCCCTGTTGAAGCGTGCCTCGTCCGATATAAATTGGGTATCGGCGATCAGTTGACGTCGCCGGCAGTCGAACCTCAACCCTCGGTGCACTTTGACTCATGGTGAACGATCCTCATTCGACGCCAATGCCACTACTTTTTCCGCGATCACCCCAGCTAGTTTTTTCGGCGAACCGCCGCTCGACGCAACGGTGATATCCGCAATCTCAGCATAAAAAGGGGCTCTTTGTGCCATGAGCTTCTGCAATACCTGCCGGGTGTCTTTTCCCGCGAGCAGGGGACGTTTCTTGTTACCACTCGTGCGATCAACAAGAGCGCATAAAGACGCTGTCAGATAAACCACCGTACTGTCTTTTGAAAGCATCGCTCGATTTTCTGGTCGCAGGACAACACCGCCTCCTGTGGCAACAACAATGCTGTCCTGTGACGCTAAATCACGTACCACCTGCGTTTCGCGGTCGCGAAATCCAAGCTCTCCTTCAACATCAAAAATCCAGGGAATATTTGCACCAGCGCGTTCTTCAATAACTTCATCAAGATCAAAAAATGGCATACCGAGCTTTGCCGCTAAATGCCGACCAACGGTCGACTTCCCAACCCCAGGAGGACCGACTAAAAAAATACGCATATCACTCCCAATTAGCGTTCGCTTAAACCTTATCTAGCTGAAGTTGAACCATGTGCTTTAGCTATAGCAAGTTTCTCTGCTTTGATCCTTTTATACCTTTAGATAGAAAACGGCATCAGTGTTCGACCTAGACAACCGAAGAAATTGCGGCAGCAAGGATTGCAACACAGGTTGGGTAAAAGTGCGAGTTGGAGGTTAGTATGTCGTCGTTTCAAATAATGTCTGCATTGTGACCTTACACAATATGCCGGAGAAGATGGCTTGTCGCTAATGAACTACAGCATAAGAATATTCGGGCTGATGTCGGCGGCAGCGATTTGGTGGCTGGCAGGTCTCTACCTGTACCTAAGTCCAAAACTGCCTGAGGCGTCTGCACTGACAGATATCAAGCTGCAAACGCCATTGCGGATAGTGAGTTCCGATGGGCAACTTATCGGTCAGTTCGGTGAGCAAAAGCGGATACCGGCTCGCTACGAAGATCTCCCGCAGTCGTTTGTCGATGCGCTACTCGCCGCAGAGGATGACGGTTTTTTTGAACACTCTGGAATCGACTTCCTTGGACTGGCGCGCGCGGTTTCTGAACTGGTTACTACGGGTAGCAAGCAAAGTGGTGGGTCTACAATCACCATGCAAGTCGCGCGCAACTTTTTTCTAAGTCTCGATCAAACCTTTATTCGTAAATTTACTGAAATCTTACTCGCCCTTGAAATAGAGCAACGGCTGACAAAAGAGGAAATCCTCGAGTTATATGTAAATCGCGTTTTTTTAGGTCATCGCAGCTATGGCTTTGAAACCGCTGCGCAGACCTACTACGGCAAAACACTTGCTGAGTTGTCGCTGGCTGAACACGCCATGCTGGCGGGTGTCCCACAGGCCCCTTCCCGAAACAACCCGCTCAGC
>JABIZW010000106.1 GCA_018666295.1 Halieaceae bacterium | reverse complement strand
GACACCCAAGAACGCATGCCAATTTCTTCTTGGGCTGCGCTGTAGGTGATACCTGATTTACCTTGCTTCAGCGATTCTGTGACCTCTTCAGCATTATTGCCAAGGCTCGAGACGATGCCTAAGCCCGTTACCACCACACGCTTTGTCATTAGAAGTTTTCCGTCGATTGAAACAAGCCAACCCGAAGATCAGTGGCGGTGTAAATTTCTCTGCCGTCGACTGAAACCGAGCCGTCAGCAATGCCCATCACCAGCTTTCGCTCAATGACGCGCTTCATTTCAATTTTGTACGTGACCCTCTTACTGGTTGGCAGAATTTGCCCCGTAAACTTAACTTCGCCGGACCCCAGAGCACGCCCTCGTCCCGGGTTACCGCGCCACCCCAAGAAAAAGCCGACCAGCTGCCACATGGCGTCAAGGCCGAGACAGCCTGGCATGACGGGGTCGCCGGGGAAATGGCAGTCAAAAAACCACAAGTCCGGGTGTATGTCGAGCTCAGCCAAAATCAGACCTTTGCCGGCCTTGCCGCCGTCACTATTGATCTCTGCAATGCGATCGAGCATCAACATGTTATCAATCGGCAACTTCGCGTTGCCGGGACCGAATAAATCACCCATGCCACAGGCGACTAACTCGTCTTTGGCGTAGGAACTCTGGGGGGTAAACATAAATTCATCACTCATGGTGTAAGAATACCGCGGAGCGCTGCGACTTGCATCTGCTTTGAGACAGAGGAGTGGAGGATGTCACAATTGTAGGCGTACAGATTTAAATGTCTGCCATTGTGTGGTCTTGCCATAAGTTGTAGTGAAGATGATATAAAGTCTTTCACTTTAATCTCATCCGTACGCTGGTTTCAGTATTTGTCAGGTCGTATTGGGGACGTTCATGAATCAAATCGTACCAGTTTTGCTTTGCGGAGGCGTGGGAAGCCGCCTCTGGCCGGTCTCGAGACAAGGTCGGCCTAAGCAGTATTTGAATTTGATTGGCGAAGATTCAATGCTCCAGCAAACACTGAAAAGACTTGAAGGTCTGGATCAGGCACCGCCGATTATCGTGTGTAACGAGGAGCACCGATTTTTGGTTGCTGAGCAAACTCGCCAGATCGGGATTGAGTCGGCCAGGATTATTTTAGAGCCCGAAGGAAAGAACACGGCGCCGGCTATTGCGTTGGCGGCACTTGTCGCCTCTGCCACCGATCCCGACAGTGCGCTCTTGGTGCTTCCCGCGGATCATTACGTTGGGCGTCCTGAGCACTTGCGAGCGGCTGTCAAAGAGGCATTGGACGTCGCATTGCACACCAAGCTCGTGACCTTTGGGCTGGTGCCCACCCGTGCGGAGACGGGTTACGGGTACATCAAGCGTGGCGAGACACTGTCTGGGAACGTGGCCGTTCTTGACCAGTTCATTGAAAAGCCCAATGAGGTTTCGGCTAAAGGCTATCTTGACTCGGGGGAGTACGTTTGGAACAGCGGCATGTTTTTGTTTAAGGCAGGCCGCTTTTTGGACGCTTTGTCTGAGTTTCAACCCACGATAGTGGCCGCTTGCCGCGCCGCGATGGCAAATTCTGAAAGTGATATGAACTTTGTTAGGCCTGACTCGAAGGCGTTTGCCAAATGTCCCTCTGAAAGTATTGATTACGCGGTCATGGAACACACGACAGACGGCGCTGTTGTGTCGCTGGATTGTGATTGGAGTGATATTGGTGCGTGGTCCGCGCTGTGGGACACGGGCGGTAAAGACGGTGAAGGGAATGTCACTTACGGTGATGTGGTTCTTGATAACACGCGCAACAGCTATGTGCGGAGTCAGTCGCGTTTGGTGACGACGTCTGGCGTAAGCGACTTGGTGGTGGTTGAAACGGTCGATGCAGTAATGGTGGCAGATCGCCACTCGGTACAGGACGTCAAGAATATTGTAAGCATGTTGAAGTCTCAGCAGCGAAGCGAGGCGGATGCGCATCACCGAGTCTTTCGACCCTGGGGTTTTTACGAGTCACTGATTGTGGGTGACGGGTTCCAGGTGAAACGTATTGTCGTCAATCCGGGTCAGCAGCTTTCGTTGCAGATGCATCATCATCGTGCAGAGCATTGGGTGGTTGTGCGAGGTACGGCAGCGGTTATCAACGGTGATCAGACAATGACATTGGTTAAGGACCAGTCCACTTTCGTGCCAGTGGCGACTCAGCATCGATTGAGTAACGCGGGTGCTGTCCCGTTGGAACTGATAGAAGTGCAAACGGGAAGCTACTTTGGTGAAGATGATATCGTTCGATTCGACGACGACTATGGCCGATAAGGTCTCGATTTAGCCAAGAATTTTGGAGATTAGAAATGATTAAAAAGTGTATGTTCCCCGTCGCCGGCTACGGGACACGCTTTCTTCCTGCAACGAAGAGCACGCCTAAGGAAATGTTGCCTGTCGTGAATAAGCCCTTGCTTCAGTATGGGGTGGAAGAAGCACTCGAGGCGGGCATGAACAACTGTGCCTTCGTGACGGGCCGCGGAAAACGAGCGATTGCAGATCATTTTGATATCTCCTACGAGCTTGAACATCAAATTTCCGGTACGTCTAAAGAGAAGTACCTCGAGGGCATTCGCGACGTGATTGACCGCGGCATCTTCACGATGGTGCGCCAGCGCGAGATGAAAGGTCTTGGGCACGCGATTTTGACCGGTGAGCCGCTGATCGGCGATCAAGCCTTTGGTGTGCTGCTT
>JABIZW010000121.1 GCA_018666295.1 Halieaceae bacterium | reverse complement strand
TAGACCTCACCATGTCCTAGCCAACGCAACATCCACCAGAGCCTTGCCGCAAATGCACCTGCATTTTGGTCATAACAGACGATTTTAGCGTGTTGATTAACACCCCAGGACCGAACTCGCTCAGCGAATACCTCCGGATCTGGCAAAGGATGGCGGCCACGATGATCAGCGGGATCACTCAGATCGTGATTTAAATCGACATAGAGGGCGCCGTCGATATGCCCACTTTCGAACCAGTGACGACCCAAGTCGGCATCGCTCAGAGAGAACCCGCAATCAAAAATACAGTCAGCACCGTGGCTTGACAGTGCCTCTATACTTATTAGTTGACCCATTAAGGTGCTCCTGTAGTTCGGCGCCGCCCGTTAATCATCTCACCGGTCAGTGCGCTTGAGAATTTAATGACGTGCTTTGTCCAAGTGCAATATATAAAGCGGTAATACCGTGTTGGGTCTTTAATCTTGCCGAACAGGGTCTCAACGGCGCTCATCTGGGATAAAGCTTTACGGGCATTGCGCTGTATCCGCGTACGAAATTTGAGAGCACGCGCATTGGCGGTTCTAAAACCTCAATAGCCGCGTATCGGCTGAGGAGTTCTTCCCAGAGCACTCGAAGTTGCATTTCCCCCAATCTGGTTGCCCATACAGCGATGAATGCCCATTCCGAGAGACAGATGCTTTCTGGGGTTTACGCGATCGATCGTAAAGCGACCTGGGTCGCTAATGATGGATTCGTCATAGTTGCCTGACAAGTACCACATTACTACCTTGTCGCCTTTGCGAATTGTCTTTGCGCCGAGTTGACAATCTTTTGTAGCCACCCTGCGCATATGCATCAGCGGTGTTTGCCACCGGATGGTTTCTGAAACCATAGCGGGGATCAGCGTTGTATCTGCCTTAAGTTTTTCATACTCAGAGCGGAATTGATTGAGTGCAAACACACTCCCAGTGATTGAATTCCGTGTCGTATCATTACCCCCGATGATGAGTAAGAGCATATTGCCCAGATACAGCATCGGGTCGTCGATCATGTTCGTTGTTTTCGCGCTGGTGGTCACGCAACAAGGCGTCGGTGCTGCAAGAGCCGTCCACTCGTGACGTCAACCCGCGGCAGATGCTATTGTGAGATTGATGGCGTGTGCGGCGAGTTTATTAGTCGGTAAGCGCTATGCTGGCAAGCGGGTGACGTGTATCGGCACCGCGTCGGCATTGCATCGAGGCTTCGTGCGTCTTTTTGCGGTAACCTCGCATCACCTAAAGCAAAATACAGCGCGCCGCTCTGAACATGTATTGGTTAAAATAACCCCCGACGTTGCACAGCAATCGATTATCGCTTTTACCTACCCCCATTGGCGGACTCTTGAAAAAAAACCAAAAAACTAAAATCTCTAAAGACCCTCATGCCTCACGCGAGGCGGAAAAATACGATCATCCCATACCCAGTCGTGAACTGATTCTCGAGGTGATGGCTGCTCGCGACGTACCCATGCGATTTGAGGAGCTCTCGACCGCCCTGGGCATCGATAATGATAATGATCTCCTTTCGCTTCAAAAAAGACTCAGAGCAATGCAGCGCGCGGGCCAGCTGATCGCCGGTCGCCGGGGAGCCTTGGGCTTGCCCAAAAAGATGGATCTAGTGAAGTGTAAAATCATTGGGCACCGAGACGGCTATGGATTTGCCTCACCGGTCGAGGAGGGCGATGATTTTTTTCTCTCAAGCCGTCAGATGTACCGCGTCTTTGATGGTGACGAAGTGCTGGTCGCCCAGTCGGGGCATGACGACAAGGGACGTCCAAGTGGACACGTTGTCGAGGTGCTCAGTCGGGCACACACCTCGATTGTGGGTCGGTACATGGAAGAGGGGGGTATTGGCTATTTGCTCCCACATAATCGTCGCATCAGTAACCACGTTCTCATCCCACCTAAGTTTAAAGCGGGTGCGCAGTCGGGACAGCTGGTCTCTGTCAGTATTACGGATTATCCGACCGAGGTGCTTGGCGCCAAAGGGGCTGTTGAGGAGATTCTGGGTGATCATTTAGATCCCGGACTTGAGATTGACGTGGCGATCCGAGCACATGATATTCCACACGAGTGGCCCGACGCGGTCTTAGCACAAGCGGGCACGCTTCGTGATGAGCCGACAGAGGCCGACAAAGCAGATCGTGTTGATCTGCGTGGTCTGGGACTGGTCACGATCGATGGCGAGGACGCGCGAGATTTTGATGATGCAGTTTACTGCGAGGCCGAAGGATCTGGATTTCGCGTCTGGGTTGCCATTGCCGATGTGGGTCACTACGTCCCCGTCGGGAGCGCACTTGACGAAGAGGCTTTTACGCGCGGCAACTCGGTGTATTTTCCAGAGCGCGTTGTCCCCATGTTTCCCGAGGTGCTGTCCAATGGGTTGTGTTCGCTCAAGCCTCAAGTAGACAGGCTCGCCATGGTCTGCGAGATGGTGATCGATGGCAGCGGGCAGGTCACTGATTCAAGCTTTTACGAGGCAGTGATTCACTCCCACGCACGATTGACGTATACCCAGGTGGGCCAGGTCCTTGAAGAGGGCTATAGCGATGACGTTGCTTCGGAGCGATATGAGGGTCTGATTCGGTTACATGAGCTTTACAAGGTGTTGCGAGCGGCCCGCTCGAAACGGGGGGCGATTGACTTCGAGACCGTCGAGACACGCATTATTTTTGACGAGAATCGAAAGATCGATGCGATCGTCCCGGTTATCCGAAACGATGCGCACAAACTGATCGAGGAGTGCATGCTCGCTGCGAACGTGGCGACCGCGCAGTTTTTAGAGGCATCGGAGCTGGGCGCACTGTTTAGAGTTCACCAAGGACCGTCAACCGAGCGTTTGGAAGCGTTGCGGACCTTTTTGGGCGAGCTGGCCTTAGACTTGCCAGGAGGCCTCGACCCTACACCACTGGATTACCAGAGTGTCATGGCCCGACTTCATGAGCGCGATGACGCGCAGGTGATTCAAACCATGCTCTTGCGCTCATTGAGCCAGGCTGTATACAAACCTGAGAATGATGGACACTTTGGGCTTCATTACGACGCCTACGCGCATTTCACATCACCGATTAGACGCTATCCGGACCTGCTGGTTCATCGAGCGATTAAACGCCTTGCGACGGCGTCAGGTGCGACACCTCGTAAGCTCTCAAAAGAGCAAAACAGGGCGCTGTATCCCTACACCATGGTCGATCTTGTCGCCGCAGGTGAGCATTGTTCAATGACGGAGCGTCGCGCCGATGACGCCACACGCGATGTTCAGCTGTGGCTCAAATGTGAGTACCTCAGACATCATATTGGTGACGAGTTCGCAGGGGTCGTTGCGTCGGTCACGCGGTTCGGAATGTTTGTTGAGTTAAGCGACATCTACATGGAGGGGCTGATCCACATCAGTGCGTTGCCCTCGGACTACTATCATTTTGACCACGCGTCGCAACGCTTGGTGGGTGAGCACACGCGTCAAACTTACCAACTCGGTGACAAGGTGCAGGTCAAGGTTGCACGGGTTGATCTCGACGACCGCAAGATCGACCTAGAACTGGTTGGGAACGTGACGCCTGGCGCAGGTCGGCGAGGAAATAAGCAGTCGGCTAAGCGTCGGCCGGAAAAAAAACCTAAGGTGGCGACTGGCGCAAAAAAGAGCGGCACAAAGACTCCAAAATCAACCCGTAAACACGACACGTCAAAACGACGCGGGCGTAAATAATGTCCAGTTTCGCTTACGGTATTCACGCGGTTGATGGTCTTTTACGTCGTTCTCCCGATCGAGTGATTAATCTGTCGGTACAAGCTGACCGAAATGATAAGCGGATCCAGGCTTTGCTGACCTTGGCCATGAACCAAGGTGTCGGTGTGAGTCGTTCTAGTAAACGGGATCTCGACGCCATGGTCAGTGAGCGCCATCAGGGTGTTGTTGCGACGATTGAGCCGTTAGATGTTCAGGTGTCCATGAGCGAAAAAGAGTTGTTGGTCTTTTTGAAGGCGAGGCCTCAGCCGCTTGTGTTGGTGCTCGATGGCGTGACCGACCCCCACAACTTAGGCGCTTGTTTGCGTTCGGCTGATGCCGCAGGTGTTGACGCAGTCGTGACACCGAAAGACAACAGCGCTGAGCTTAATGCGACGGCACGAAAAGTGGCGAGCGGTGCTGCCGACAGCGTCCCACTCGTTCGCGTGACAAACCTTGCGCGAACGCTGAAGTCACTCAAGGAGTTGGGTCTTTGGATTGTCGGCACGACAGGAGAGGCTGATGCGCTCCTTTACGATCAGGATTTGACGTTACCTTCGGTCATTGTGGTGGGTGCCGAGGGGCCCGGTATGCGGCGCCTGACCACGGAGGCTTGTGACTTTTTAGTAAAGCTTCCAATGGCCGGTGACGTTTCGAGTCTCAATGTGTCGGTGGCGACCGGTGTTTGTCTTTTTGAGGCGGTCAGGCAACGAACGTCGCATTGATTGCATTCCATCAAACGCCTCTGTAGACTCCCCGCCTCACAATTAGCTGGGCTCTTTGGGCCTTAACTCCTTGCTGCACCGGTGAACGGGCGGCTACAACCGAAGGGAGAGATCGTTAGTGCGACACTACGAAATCATCTTTATGGTCCATCCGGACCAGTCGGAACAAGTACCGGGCATGATCGAACGGTATTCCAATGTGATCACCAAAGATGGCGGGCAAATGCACCGTCTTGAAGATTGGGGTCGCCGTCAACTTGCTTACCACATCAACAAAATTCATAAGGCGCATTACGTCATGATGAATGTTGAAGCGACCAACGAGGCGATGGAAGAACTCACCACGACCTTTCGCTACAACGATGCGGTAATCCGTAACTTAGTGATACGCCGCGATGAAGCAGTGACTGAAGAGTCATTGATCATGAAGTCTGAAAAAGAGGACCGCGAGCGTAAGTCACGTTATCAGGAGCGTCAGGCCGCCGAGGCGAAAGCCGAGGTTGTGCAAGAAGTGGAATCAGTTGAGGCAGACGCCACAGATGAAAGCGCCGAAGAAGTGGAAGCCGAAGTGGCTCCTACGACCGACGACAGCGCAGAGGAGGCTTAATCAATGTCACGTTTTTTTCGACGTAGAAAGTTTTGTCGTTTCACTGCAGAAGGCGTGCAGGAAATTGACTACAAAGATTTAGAGGTACTCAAGCAGTACGTCAGTGAGACCGGCAAGATCGTACCGAGCCGCATCACCGGCACGAAAGCGAAATACCAGCGGCAGTTAGCGACGGCGATTAAACGCGCGCGTTACTTGGCATTGTTGCCGTATACGGACGCGCACCAATAAGACGATGATGCGCGGCCTCGCTGAATTCGTCATGCGCGGTCGCTGGCAAGCGCTGGCGGTCGCCTTAACGGGGTCAGTGCTGGTTGTTGCCGCGCCGTTCAGCGCGGCGGCGGTTGCCCTGGTCACAATGGGGCGCGGTGTTCGCGACGGTGCATGGGTTGTTTTATGGGCTTTGCTGCCGGCGCTGATATTGGGCTGGGTTAGTGGAGACTATGGTACGGGGTGGTTGTTGCTGTCGGTATTTGCAGCCGCGGTAGTGTTGGCACAGACCGTCAGTCTGTCGCTCGCATTATTGGCAGTCGTCCCGGTGTCAGCGCTGGGTGGTTTGGCGTTGCTGACGTTCAACTCAGGCTTTTTAGACGCGCTTTTAAGTCTTTTTGACGCCTGGATTGAAGCATTGCAAGCCGGTGATAACCCGCTTGAGATGATAAGGCCTACGATGGGTCAGGTCGCAGGATTAATGGCGGTCGGCAATGCACTTATGGCATCGCTGTGTGTGTTACTTGGGCGGTACTGGCAATCTGAACTTTATAAGCCGGGGGCGTTTGGTGAGGAGTTTCGCGCGCTGAAGCTGCCCAATGTTTGGGTTGTGGTACTCGTCGTTGTCACCGTGGTGGGCGCCATGAGCAGTGGCGAGTGGGCAGCATGGTCCGCTCTAGCGGGTATACCGGTTACGGTTTGTGGGTTTGCGTTGCTGCACTGTATAGCACGCGATCGAAAGCTCGGCGGTGGGTTTCTCACGGTCAGCTATGTTTTATGGGCATTTGTCGATGTTTTGAAAGTTGGCGTGCTCGTGGCGGTTTTGCTGGATGCCTTTTTTGACCTAGGGCGACGAGTAAAGTCGAATTGAAAGGTTATGAAATATCGGCGCACGGCGCCAACGGTAGAGGGATAGAACGATGGACGTAATTTTGCTGGATAACGTAGGTAGCCTTGGTGTTCTGGGTGACCGTATTGATGTGAAGCCCGGCTATGGCCGTAACTTTCTTATTCCACAGGGTAAGGCTGTGCCTGCGACCCAAGAGAATATTGAGAAATTTGAGGCACGTCGTGCGGAGCTTGAGGCGACCGTCGCGGCCGCTCAAGAGGCTGCGCAGAAACGTGCCCAAGCCATCGAGGCACTTGAGCAAGTGCAAATTGCCGCAACGGCCGGCGAAGAGGGCAAGCTCTTTGGCTCAGTGGGGACGCGTGACATCGCCGAGGCCCTAGTGGCTGCGGGTTGTGAGACTGACAAGTCCGAGGTGCGACTCCCTGATGGCGTCATTCGCGAGCTGGGTGAATACGAGATCATGATTCAACTTCATGCGGAAGTCGTGACAACTGTTAACCTCGCCGTTGTTGCTGAGTAAGTAAACTCTGCGACTTTGGTTACGCCACAGATCCTAACTGTGGCATGCTGTGTTGCTTGGCCATATGAAAATGGCTAGTAGCCTGAACGTCAAGATTGGTTAAGAGTTGACATGGAGACAGCATCAAGTCCCGATTGGGATGTCGCAAAACTAAAGCTGCAGCCGCAATCTATTGAGGCGGAGCGATCCGTTCTGGGCGCTCTGCTGATCTCCGCTGACAGCTGGGATGGCGTGGCTGAGGTCTTGGCTGCTGCCGATTTTTATCGTCCCGAGCACCGAGCTATTTTTCGTCAAATCGCGCTGCTCGTCGATCGCAGTGAGCCGGTCGATGTTATTACCGTTGCCGATCGTCTTTTAGCAACGGGCGAGCTCGACAGCGCTGGCGGTCATCCCTATCTTTCTGAGCTTGCCGAGCAAACGCCAACGGCGTCCAACGTAAGAGCGTATGCCAAGGCCGTTCGCGAGCGATCAGTCTTGCGCCAGCTCATTACGGCCGCGCAAGATATTGCCTCCGCCGGTTTTAATCCCGAGGGGCGGAGCTCCGAAGAACTGGTGGATGAGGCGGAGCGCCTCATTATGCAAATCTCCGAGGGCGGCCAAAAGGTGGGTGGGCCTCAAGCGATGGGTGACCTGCTCAGTGGTGCGCTTGAGCGCATTGAGGAGCTCTACAATACCGGTGGCGATATAACGGGCCTGACGACCGGGTTTATTGATCTTGATCGTATGACCTCTGGTTTGCAGTCATCTGACTTGGTGATCGTGGCGGGTCGTCCTTCCATGGGTAAGACCTCGTTCGCCATGAATCTGGTCGAAAATGCGGCGCTCTCCAGTGATCGTCCGATTATGGTCTTTTCAATGGAAATGCCCGCGGAACAGCTCGTTATTCGTATGTTGTCTTCTTTGGGGCGTATTGATCAGTCACGCGTCAGAACGGGGAAGTTGGAGCAGGACGATTGGCCAAAACTGTCGGGTGCGTCTGAAAAGTTAAAAGACACACAAATCTTTATTGATGACACACCCTCACTCACCCCGACGGATCTGCGATCGCGCGTTCGCAAACTGATCCGAGAACAAGGTGATCTAGGGATGATTATGGTGGATTACCTTCAGCTGATGCGCGTTGCGGGCTCTAATGAGGGTCGAACCGCAGAGATTTCGGAGATATCGCGCAGCTTAAAAGCGATCGCTAAAGAGTTTAAGTGCCCGGTTGTTGCGCTTTCTCAGTTAAATCGTTCACTCGAGCAGCGCCCAAACAAGCGCCCCGTCAATTCAGACTTAAGAGAATCGGGTGCGATCGAGCAAGACGCTGATGTGATTATGTTTATTTATCGTGACGAGGTTTATAACGAAGACTCGCTCGATAAGGGTGTCGCTGAAATTATTATTGGGAAGCAAAGAAACGGCCCCATTGGGACGTGCAAGTTGTCGTTCCAAGGTCAATTTACGCGATTCGAGAATTTGGCGAGAAGCAGCTATGAGAATTATGGACCCTAGTGATCTGCCACCCATGGACTTGGCGGTGCTTGGGGAAATGCTGGGTGGCGATGCAGATCTGGTAAAGATGATCGTCGGGAAATTTAGGGCGGAGGTTTATAGCGATGTTACGGCGCTGCAGAGCCTTGCTACCGAGAACGACCTCGAGCCTATTCGCGCGTTAGCACATCGGTTAAAAGGCACCTGCAGTAACGCACAGGCAATGCCTCTGGCAGATAGCGCCAAGCACCTTCAAACGGCCATGACAGCAGGCGCCCGCGATCAGGCGCAAAGTTTGATTGCGACACTCGAGGCGCAGCGTCAGGAGCTCGAACGTTATTTGGTCGAGCAGGGCTATGATTCAGAGTTTTAGCTGTTGACGCAGGGACGTCAGTGCCGCCTGTCGATCTTCTAATGTCATTCGGGTTTCGTTTGACGCCTCTTCGAGTTGTTTTCGTTCAGGTATTGTTAAGTTCTCGCCTTTGAGCGCTCTTTTCAGCCAGTGGTTGTAATGAACTTGATAGCGCGGCAGTGCTTCACTGCGCGTGGAGCTTGCTAAAAGGTGCCACCCCGCATCTCTGCCTGCGAGGTAGACAATGGGGTGAGTCCAGATCGCCTCGACCTTGGGGCTGGTCGCTAAACACGCCTCCTCGTAAGCCGCGGCGGCGGTTGGTAAACCCAGTTCCCCGAGCGCTTGGGAGCAACTCTCCAGCATGCGGTTTAGTGTTGGTAGATATTCGCTTGCTTCAATGGCGCGCCTCGCACCCATGAGAATGAGCTCACCGGAAAAATCACCGAGTGCCTCAAGCCATAACCGTTTCACTTGTCCAAGCTGCTGTGCATCGGACCATGCGGCGTAGTATTGGTTGTGATAGTTCAGGCGAAAGAGAGCAAAGACTTGATTGATAGTATCGATCAAATCGGCTTCATCGATTCTGGACGCCTCATCCCGCCCAGCTGGTGTCGCTGAGATCGTCGGTGATGCTGCGGTCTTTTGTACGATCTGTTGGGCGAGCTCCGCCGCCTGCTGTTGATCTGCCACTCGCTTGCTCCTGGTGGCGTTGCCACTGGTATTTTACGTGTTGCAAAAACTTTGCATTCCACGACGTGTGTACTTCATTACTGTCGACCCAATAAACAATAAATTCATTCAAGACTGAGTCGATATATTGCGCGGAAATATCAGAAAGTTCCAATGTCTCATAGACTGCCGCGTTAGGTTTCCAGGTCGGATCGAGTCGTTCAGGCACGGTACTGTGTTGCAGACTGTTCGCGTGTCGGACCCAGCGCTGGCGCGCAAACTGAATAAACTTGCTGTTCACATCTTTGGGCGCACCACCGCGCTCTTTCCAGTACAAAATAAACTCAGGGCGAATAGACTCAAGAAAATCTTCGGGCATCTCCGCGCGGACTAAAATTTCTTTCGCATCCGCACTGGGTTCCCAGGCGTTGTCAAAACGTCGGGGCTCACTGATCGTGAACGCAGGGTGCTTTTGCTGCTGACGCCATCGCGCGAGCACGTGGTGACGAAAACGCGCCTCGAGAGTTCGGATATCGCCCGTACGATCAAACGTTGTCAACTGCTCGAGTGTGAACTTGCGTGTCAGCCCATGGTTCAGGTTTAACAGGTCAATGAGGTGCTCGCTAGGCGCCCAAGTCGAGGTGACACGCTCTGGTGCGCTTTGTACCGGGGCATTATCCGTGGTGACCCATACCAATGGGTCCGACGAGGATGGTCGCGCGGGCAAGATGCCTAGATCGACGATTCGTTGCAGCAGCTGACCAATTTTTACGGTGTCCCAGAATGGGAACTCGTCCACTAACGCGGTGATCGAGATTGTCGATTGTTGGTCTTTTTGCGTAGAGAGCTGATTGCCCAAGCCTTGCAGCAACACGGCCTCCTCCAAGCCAATGGTTGCCGCAAGCTGGCTGGAAAAGGTGCAATAACGCTCTGGAATGAATCGCGGATTAGACATGAATGCAAACAGTGACTCTTGGTCTGATAGCATAGCGGTTTCGCGGTGCTGAGGCACCCCTGTCGGAGTGTTCTATGGCAAAAACCAAGTCAGCGTTTGTCTGTAACGACTGTGGTGCAGACTATCGAAAATGGCAGGGCCAGTGTTCGGCCTGTCAAGCATGGAACACACTGACTGAGGTTCGAATTTCAGGGGGTCCCACGTCGTCGTTGCAAAAGACACGTGGTGGCTTCGTGGGCGCCACCGCAACGGTACAAAAGCTCTCGGACATTGACCTGGTTGATTTGCCTCGCTTCAGTTCGGGCTTTGCAGAGCTCGATCGTGTCTTGGGCGGGGGCTTCGTTCCTGGCTCTGCCATACTGATTGGGGGGCACCCTGGGGCGGGGAAAAGCACGCTCCTGTTACAAACACTCTGTGCGCTCGCCTCAAGCGCATCATCACTTTATGTGACGGGTGAAGAGTCTCCTCAGCAGGTTGCTATGCGCGCATCTCGCTTGGGTTTAGAGACTGATTCGCTGCAACTGATGGCTGAAACCGACGTCAATGAAATCCTTTCGGCGGCCGATCAACACAAACCTAAAATTCTGGTGGTTGACTCCATTCAAGTCGTGCACAGCGATGCGCTG
This sequence comes from Halieaceae bacterium, assembly GCA_018666295.1. Classification (GTDB taxonomy): domain Bacteria; phylum Pseudomonadota; class Gammaproteobacteria; order Pseudomonadales; family Halieaceae; genus Luminiphilus. The sequence goes on along the minus strand of JABIZW010000121.1, from coordinate 7,737 downwards.
ACGTCAGCGCCGGGCAGTGTTGCGCAGGTCAGAGACTGCGCAGCATTATTGACACGCTATGCCAAGCAGACGGGGACCGTGTTGATATTGGTCGGTCACGTGACCAAGGATGGGAGTTTAGCCGGCCCCAAGGTTCTTGAGCACATGATCGATTGTTCAGTATTGCTTGAAGGTGAACAAGATTCCCGCTACCGAACGCTTCGTGGGCAAAAGAACCGTTTTGGTGCCGTCAACGAACTGGGCGTGTTTGCAATGACCGATCGCGGTCTTAAAGAGGTTTCAAACCCTTCTGCAATTTTTCTTGAGCGCGCTGAAACACCGGCTCCCGGTACGGTGGTCGTTGTGGTGTGGGAGGGTACTCGGCCCTTATTGGTTGAAATTCAGGCCTTAGTGGACGCCAGTAACTTGGGCAATCCGCGCCGGGTGGCTGTGGGTTTTGAGCAAAACAGGCTAGCGATGCTCCTCGCCGTACTGCACCGGCATGTGGGCTTACACGTCGGCGATCAGGATGTATTTGCCAATGTGGTGGGCGGTGTTCGGATTGCGGAAACAAGTGGCGACTTGTCCCTGCTCCTTGCAGTCGTCTCAAGCCTTCGAAATCGAGTGTTACCCAAGGACTTAGTCGTCTTTGGTGAAGTTGGCCTGACAGGTGAGATTCGCCCCGTGGCCAGTGGTCAGGAGCGGATCGCAGAGGCCGCCAAGCATGGATTTAAACGCGCGATTGTCCCCAAGGGAAATGCGCCACGAACGCCCATTCCTGGCATTGACGTGCAACCAGTGTCTCGGCTCGACGAGGCGATTGCCCTGTTTGATTGAGCAACGAGTGTTACATGAGTTTGCGGTGCTTCACCCGACTCGGGACGTCCGCGTCACGTCCTAGTCTCGCTCGTCGATCTTCTTCGTAATCGGTGTAGTTTCCTTCGTGGAAAACGACTCCGCCGTCGTCTTCGTAGGCGAGAATGTGTGTGGCAATTCGATCCAGGAACCACCGATCGTGGGATATGACCAAGGCCGATCCGGGGAATGCAAGCACCGCATCTTCAAGCGCTCTCAGTGTTTCAACATCCAAGTCATTGGTCGGTTCGTCCAGCAACAAAACGTTAGCGCCTTGTTTAAGAAGTTTAGCGAGGTGTAGGCGATTTCGCTCGCCACCTGAGAGGTCTTTTACAAACTTCTGCTGGTCGGAACCTTTAAAATTAAAGCGCCCAATGTATGAGCGTGATGGAACCTCATACGTCCCGATTTTAATAATATCCAGACCGTCTGACACTTCTTCCCATACGGTTTTAGCGCCGTCTAAGTCGTCGCGCGACTGGTCCACGTAGCCGAGTTGAACGGTCTCTCCGACAACGACGCTACCGCCATCAGGCTGCTCATGCCCCATCAATAGCTTGAAGAGTGTCGACTTGCCCATTCCGTTCGCGCCGATAATACCGACGATCGCCCCTGTGGGTACGGTGAAGGTCACGTCATCAAAGAGCAGTCGATCACCAAAGACTTTGCGCAGTCCTTGCACCTCAATGACCTTGTCTCCAAGGCGCGGACCCGGTGGTATGTAGATCTCATTCGTCTCGTTGCGCGTCTGGAACTCTTGTGAACTGAGCTCGTCAAAACGAGCGAGGCGAGCCTTGTTTTTTGCCTGACGTCCTTTCGGATTTGATCGAACCCAATCAAGTTCGGCTCTGATGGCTTTTTGACGTGATGCCTCTTGGCGTTGCTCTTGAGCAAGCCGCTGATCTTTGGCTTCAAGCCACGTTGAATAGTTACCCTCATAAGGAAAACCGCGCCCGCGGTCGAGCTCTAAAATCCAACCGGCCGCGTTGTCGAGAAAGTAGCGGTCGTGCGTAATCGCAACGACTGTCCCGGTGAAACCCTCTAAAAAGCGTTCGAGCCAGCCCACTGACTCGGCGTCGAGGTGGTTGGTGGGCTCGTCGAGTAGCAGCATGTCGGGCTCGCTCAGCAGGAGTCTTGCCAGGGCCACGCGACGTTGCTCACCACCTGATAAGGTTGTGATGGAGGCTTCCCAGTCGGGTAGCCGTAGGGCATCGGCTGCGACGTTAAGGCGGGTCTCAATATTGTGCGCATCGGTGGCCTGAATCGTGTCCTCGAGTCTTGCTTGCTCTTTAGCGAGTGCGTCAAAGTCAGCGTCAGGCTCGGCGTAAGCGGCGTAAATTTTATCCAGTCCGGCCAAGGCATCGATTGCTTCTGACAGCCCTTCCTCAACGTTGCCGCGGACATTTTTTTCCGGGTTAAGCTGCGGCTCCTGTGCAAGGTAACCAATCTTGATGCCCGACTGCGGACGGGCCTCGCCCTGAATGTCTGTATCGATGCCCGCCATAATCTTAAGCAGTGTTGATTTTCCAGAACCATTAAGGCCCAGCACGCCAATTTTGGCGCCGGGGAAGAACGAAAGAGAAATATCCTTCAAAATTTCGCGCTTCGGCGGCACCACTTTACTCACGTGATTCATCGAATAAACGTATTGACCAGACTTACCGTGCTTGTTGTCACTCATAATGAATAGCGCCTTTAGCGATTGTGGTTGTCGAGTATGGGCTCGAAAACCGAGAGTTTACTCTCGGCATAGACAAGGCGTGAAGTTTACCGATGAGAACCTTATTTCACGAGAGAAGATCGACCGCCTTGCCAATAAGTCCATCGGTTAGGGGCTGACGAGATTGTCTGATGGGGTGTTTGGACGATCTCGGTATTGATTCGATTCATTTTTTTCGCGTGTTACTGCCATAAAGCCCGGTTTGGTATCGCGGGAAATTCACCCTTTATCTTTACGCCGCGACCGTGGCGAGTCCACATTGTCTTCAATGTACTTGACGATTTTTCCGGCAACATTCACCCCCGTGGCTTCTTCAATGCCTCGCAGTCCAGGGGAGGAGTTCACCTCGAGAACCAATGGACCTCGGCTCGATCGAATGAGGTCGACACCTGCCACATCGAGTCCCATTGTTTGCGCCGCCTTCACCGCGGTTCTGCGTTCCGTCGGCGAAAGTTTTGTCAGCTGAGCACTGCCACCACGGTGTAAATTAGAGCGAAACTCACCGGGAGACGAGGTGCGTTCCATCGCGGCCACGACCCGCTTACCGATCACGAAGCACCGCACGTCGCTGCCGCCGGCTTCTTTGATGAATTCTTGGACCAAAAAGTCGGCTTTGAGCTCAGTGAATGCATCGATCACTGCTTCCGCAGCTTTCACGGTTTCAGCGAGTACAACGCCACGGCCCTGAGTGCCCTCGAGGAGTTTCACTACAACAGGCGCACCGCCCACCAGTTTTATCAGCTGACGCGTATTGTGCACATCGTGTGCAAACCCGGTGGCAGGCATGCCCAGACCTTTGCGCGCAAGGAGTTGCAGTGCGCGAAGTTTCGAGCGCGAGCGCCCCAGTGGAATTGAGCCCACTAAACAATAGGTGTCCATCATCTCGAATTGACGGATTACCGCCGTCCCGTAATCGGTGATCGACGCACCGATCCGCGGGATGATCGCATCCTGACGCTCAAGCTTCTCGCCGGTATACCAAATTGCTGGGTTGGCCGTTGTAATGTCGATAGAGCACTTGAGCGTGTCGATCACCCGACACTCGTGGCTTTTTTTCTCCGCTTCTTCCCTCAGCCTGCTTGTACTATAGAGGTCGGGATTTCGGGATAAAATAGCGATCTTCATTCGGGTACTCCGGGGTGGCTTTCATCACCGCCTTGCAAAAAACTCTTAGAGGGGTCGACGACAAAGTCGGAAAACAAAGACGTGCGTCCAAGTAGCATCCGATACGCCATGTTCTCGCGCTGGGTCAGCGTCAGTTCGACGAGCTTAAAAACCGCGCCCAGTTTTAAGGGCGTCTTAATGACAGGACGAGACTCGCTTTGGCCGCCCGAATTTGTCACCTCTCGAAACTCAATAACCGGTGCTTCATTAACAGCGCCGAGCGAGCCGTCTGCAGATTCAAACGCGAACGAAACCCATTGATCGCCATTGCGCTCAAACAGTTCTAGATCCACTGCGTGCAACGCACTGGTCCGAGCGCCCGTGTCTACTTTTGCTTTAATGGGACCAATGGCGAGTTCGGGCAGTTCGACCCACTCTCTCCAGCCCAAGGTGTATGCATTTAACATTTTGTCACCGATAACCCTCGTCCAATGCCGTAGTACTCAAGCCCCATACTTGCCAGATGACGAGGATCGTAGAGGTTCCGACCATCGATAATCACAGGTTGACGGAGTGTGGCTTTAATCTTATCGAAGTCCGGCGACCAAAACGTTTTCCATTCGGTACACACCACCAAACAGTCAGCGCCCTCCAGCGCCTCGTCCTTGCTGCTGACGTAAACAATGTCGTCGCGGTCACCGTAAATCGCTTTACACGATGCCATGGCTTCGGGATCAAACGCCCGAACCTGCCCGCCGCATGACCAGATATTTTCAAGTAGAAAACGACTCGGCGCCTCGCGCATGTCATCGGTATTGGGTTTGAAGGCCAGGCCCCAAACGGCAATGGTTTTACCGGTTAGGTTGGCGCCGATGCGCGCCATCAGGCGCTCACCTAGCTTATTTTTCTGCCGCTGATTGGTGTCGTGGACAGCGGTCAGAATTGACGCATGGCCGCCCTTGGATTGCGCGAGGTGTTTCAGGGCTCGGACGTCTTTAGGGAAACAAGAGCCCCCGTAGCCGGCGCCCGGATAGATAAACTGGTAGCCAATACGAGGGTCAGACCCAATGCCTCGTCTGACCTGTTCAATGTCAGCCCCGACAGTTTCGGCGATATTAGCAATCTCATTGATAAAACTGATTTTGGTGGCAAGCATCGCGTTCGCTGCATACTTCGTGAGCTCGGCACTGCGAGGATCCATGATGACAAGCTTGTCGTGGTTGCGACTGAATGCGGCGTACATGAGTCGAAACTCTTCGATCGTGTCAGAGGACATTGCTCCAATCACAATCCGATCAGGACTCTTCGCATCAGCAACTGCGGACCCTTCTTTCAAAAACTCGGGGTTTGAGCAGACCTCAAACGGATGGTGATTCTCGCTTCGGTCAAGACCTGCTTGAATGCGCGCCGTTACGGCGTCGGTCGTCCCCACAGGGACGGTCGATTTATTAATCACAATTTTTCGGCCGTTGATGTGCTTTGCAATACCATCTGCCACGCTCATGACGTACCGTAAATCAGCGCTGCCATCGTCGCTTGCCGGTGTTCCGACGCAGATGAAAAGATAGTCGCTGTCTTGAACCGCGGTTTGCGTATTATCGGTGAACGCCAGCAGGCCTTCGCTGACGCCCTGGCGCACGATTTCGCTCAGGCCGGGCTCGAAAAAGGGGACCTGACTCTGGCGGAGACGCTCAACGCGCTCTGCATCCACGTCCATGCAAATCACGCGGTGACCCACGTTGGCAAAAACCGCCGCTTGTACCAGGCCCACATAACCACTGCCAAAGATACTAATTCGCATGATTTAAGGCCCTGTTGTCATAAATTGAGCCCGTATAATATTGCAATTTTGTGAATGAAATATGACAGACAAGGTGTCTTACACCGGCTTGCTCAGGTAAAACTACCTAATCCACTGCATGGTGTGTGCAGCTGCGTTATCATGCGCAACATCATCGATTTTCTTACGCGACTTACAGACTTGTTGGAGACCCTTTTAATGAATCAGGCAGCGAACATGCCAGCCGGGCACGGCTACTCAGCGTCACAAAGTATCGCTTCTTTTGATGACGAGCTTTGGGACGCAATGCGTCTTGAGGCCCAGCGTCAGGAGGAGCATATCGAGCTCATTGCGTCGGAAAATTACGCAAGTCCCAGAGTGCTTGAGGCGCAGGGTAGTGTGCTGACGAATAAATACGCAGAAGGCTATCCAGGAAAGCGCTACTACGGCGGCTGTGAATTCGTTGATCGCGCCGAAGTGTTAGCGATCGAGCGTGCTAAGTCACTGTTTGGCGCGGCCTACGCAAACGTCCAGCCGCACTCAGGATCAAGCGCTAATATTGCTGTTTTTCACGCGCTTCTGGAGCCTGGCGATACCGTAATGGGAATGAGTCTTGCCGATGGTGGGCACCTGACGCACGGTGCCAGTGTTAATTTTTCGGGCAAAATTTATAACCCAGTGCAGTATGGCATTGACACTGTCACGGGCGAGATTAACTACGATGACCTCATGGCGATGGCGCTCGAGCACAAGCCCAAGCTTATTATTGGCGGGTTCAGTGCTTACAGCCGAATTATGGATTGGGGTAAATTTCGTGAGATTGCCGATGCCGTTGGTGCTTATTTGCTCGTGGACATGGCGCACGTCGCAGGCTTGGTCGCAGCCGGCGTTTATCCAAGCCCGATTCCGCACGCCGATGTTGTGACGACCACGACCCACAAAACATTGCGCGGGCCTCGATCCGGTTTGATTTTGGCGCGAGACAACGAAGCGCTGCATAAAAAGCTTAATTCGGCCATTTTCCCCGGCGCACAGGGCGGTCCTCTCATGCACGCCATTGCGGCAAAAGCGGTTGCGTTTAAGGAGGCCATGGATCCGGCGTTTGTGGATTATCAAAAGCAGGTCGTTAAAAATGCGAAGGTGATGGCTGAAACGTTTTGTGCCAGGGGCTTTAACCTCGTGTCCGGAGGAACGGATAATCACCTCATGTTATTGGATCTGCGCGACAAGGCATACACAGGTAAGGACGCCGACGCGGCGCTTGGTCGTGCCTTTATTACCGTGAATAAAAATGCGGTCCCGAATGATCCTCGATCGCCTTTTGTCACCTCAGGCTTAAGGCTCGGAACCCCAGCGATCACGACGCGCGGGTTTGCTGATGCCGAAACAGCAGAGTTGACCCATTGGATGTGCGATGTCTTAGAGAGTTTAGACTCTGACAACGCTGAGGAAGTGATAAGCCGTGTTCGGGAAAGCGTCAAAGCATTGTGTGGACGCTTCCCTGTTTACGGCGGTTAGCGAGTAGGTAACTGACTATGTTCTGCCCCTTTTGCTCTGCCGACGACACCAAGGTCATTGACTCGCGACTCGTTGCAGACGGGGGACAAGTCCGACGTCGTCGAGAGTGTGTGAGCTGTCGTGAACGCTTCACCACCTACGAAGCGGCTGAACTGGTGATGCCTCGGGTCATTAAGCAAAGCGGCAGTCGTGAACCCTTTAATGAAGAAAAGCTTCGCGATGGATTTCAACGCGCACTCGAAAAGCGCCCCGTGTCAGTGGAGGCGGTGGAAACCGAGCTTGGACAAATCAAAAATCAACTGCGAGCTACTGGCGAGCGAGAAGTGGATTCACGCGTTGTGGGTGAGTTGGTTATGGAGGCGCTGAAGCGCTTAGATCAGGTGGCTTATGTGCGATTTGCCTCCGTTTACCGCAGCTTTGAGGATCTGGCTGAGTTCCGTGACGCGATAGCGTCGCTTGAAGCCGACCCTCAGGCCTAGTGGCAAGGGTGACTAGTAGCGATCAGAGGTGGATGACCTTGGCTTTGGAAGTGGGGCGTCGCGCCCGTGTCTGGTCTGCGCCCAATCCAGCGGTAGGTTGTGCGATTGTCCGTGACGACGCTCTGCTCAGTAGCGGCTTTACGCACCCCGCGGGGCAAGCACATGCCGAAGTGCATGCACTGTCGCAAACGAGCGACGCTGCGGGTGCGACAGTCTATGTGACTTTGGAGCCCTGTAATCATACGGGTAGGACACCACCCTGTGTCGATGCCCTGATTGACGCCGGTGTTGCGCGCGTTGTC